>NC_022998.1:900000-1160554 GCF_000500935.1 Spiroplasma apis B31 | reverse complement strand
TTTATATCCCTCACTATTTAACAAATAAATTATAAGTTATATATAATATTTTCATGTGGATAACTTATAAAAAAGCTAATGTTTAGTCATAAATGTTAATATCTTTTATTAAAAAAGCACAATGTTTACTGAACTTTTTCTATTTCTCCACATAATAGTCTTATTAAACTATTATTAAGATATTATTAAAGATATCTCATAGTTTCTAACACCAATAAATATAATAAATAATTGGAAGTTCTACTAAAAAAAGTTAATAAATAAGATATAATCTTGAAAGAAGTTTGTTTAAAAAGGAGGTACTAATATGAAAAGAACATGACAACCAAGTAAGATCAAACATGCTAGAACTCATGGTTTCAGAGCTAGAATGGCTACAAAAAACGGTAGAAAAGTTATTAAAGCCAGAAGAGCAAAAGGTAGAGCAAGATTATCAGCTTAATGATTGATGAAAAATGTAAATATAATTAAAAAAAATCACGAATTTCAGAAAATAATAGGCAATAAGCGCTATCTAAAAGGTAAAGCATTTATCTTGTATACTTCTAAAAACAACATAGATAATTTTAAGTACGGAATATCTGTTGGTAAAAAACTAGGTAATGCAATAGTTAGAAATAAAATAAAAAGGCAAATTAGGGGTATGATTAAGATAATACTTAGTGAAATTATTGTCAAAAATATAGGTCTTGTTATTATTGCGAGAAATGAACTTTTAAAAAGATCTTTTGAGGAAAATTTAAACGAACTAAAGAAATTAATAGCTTTAGTAAAATAAAAAAGGGGGATTCCATTTGTACAAGCAAGATTATTCAAAGTATTTGAATAATAGTGGTAAAGGAAAAAAGACGAAAAAAGAAATCGTTAAAAAAATATGAGGTTGAACTAAACTTGTTTTATTTGTATTTGTTATAGTTTCTATGTTATGAGGTTGTGTACAAATGTATCAATCAGATTATACTGTAGGACAAGTAACAGATATGGCTGGTAACAAATTATATGCGCCTGGTGTATCCTTTGAAATTATTATTGCTTCCTTAAAAGACTTTGGAAATAAAACCCACTGATTTATTCAAAATGCTGATGGCACTATAAGTGAATATCAATATAATGTTATATCAAATTGAGCAGAAGCATTTACTAAAACGAGTTCCCCATTTTACGGTTTCTTCGTTTATCCCCTATCATTTGTATTGGTAGGTTTTGTATTGTTATTCTCTGGAACATCCGACAAGGGATTACTTGATCCAGATAAAGCAAATTATGGTGTTTCTTCAATCTTAGCGATACTATTCACTTCGATTATAGTTAAAGGAATAACACTTTTATTCACTTGAAAAACGCAGTCAAATCAAGAAAAAATGACATCTCTTCAAGGGAAACAAGCAGAAATTCAAGAAAAGTATAAGGGTTCAAAAGACCCAGCCGCAAAACAAAAACAACAAATGGAACTTATGGCTTTATACAAAAAAGAAGGTATAAGTCCAATTAGTTCCTTGGTTACATCTTTCTTATCAATGCCCTTCCTATTCGCGATGTTATCTGTAGTTAGGTCTGCGCATGCACTTAAAGTAGCAACTGTTGGTCAGATATCTCTCGTTGAGCAACCTTGAGATCAAATTAAACAAGGTAATTGAGCATATTTTGCACTTATAGCAGTTTACTTACCATTGCAAATTGTGTCAATGCTTTTACCTCAGATTCTTCAAATGTTTAGAAAGAAAAAAGCAATTGAAAGTGAGAAACAAAAAAAAGCGAAGAGAAAACAATTGATAATACAAGTTGTATTTATTGTAGTTTTCATATTCATTGTGGCAACTATTGCGTCAGGGGTGGCTGTTTATTGAATTTTCTCTTCAGGATTCCAAATTTGTCAAACACTGGCTTTCCACTTTATAAGAGAAAGTAAATCTGCAAGAATTAAGCGCAAGCGAGAAAAAATTGTTCAAAAGAACAAATTGATTGCAGAAAAAGTAAAAAATGTTAAAAATTAATAAAACTAAGACTCTCCGATTACTTCTATCTTACAAGGAAAAACAACGTTCAATGAAAGATAATTGTAAAGAGAGTTTTTTTGTGGAAATACAAAGAATAGAGATCACAAACTACTTTAAAAATCTTTTCAATAAGTTATTTTCTTTCAAAATGATCACCACTAAGTTGAAAGAAAATAATAAAATTCTTGTGTTTTTATATAAAGCTGATTACTTTATTGAAGAAACAGAATGAAAAGTACTGAATCGTCTAATTAACAAATTATTAAAATATAAATGAAATTGAATAAAGAAAGTGCATCTAAAAAACTATGGGTTTTTAAAAAAACAAACTGAAAGTTTTGATGTTTCTATTGTTAGAAAAAAAGTCAAGGAAGCACTTTTAGGAGAAGAATGAGTTTACTTACCTCCTATTTTAAAATCAAAAAGAAAAATCGTCCATAACATAGTCAAAAAATATAATCATTTGATTAAAAAGTCGACTACTTTGAATGAAAACAAAGTTATTAAAATCAGAAAAAAACCAGAAAAGTAATCTGGTTTTTTATTTGTTATAATTAAGAACGGAAGGTGGCATATGAAGAATAATATTTACGATACTATTATTGCGCCAGCAACAAAGATAGCAAAACAAGCCATATCCATAATAAGAATGTCAGGTGAAGATGCATTCTCAATTATGAACAAACTTTTAAAAACTAAATTATCTTATGAAAACAAAATTCAACTTAGAAAAATCTATGAAGAAAATGAAGTAATTGACGAGGCAATTATACTGACATTTGTTGAAAACAAATCATTTACAGGAGAAAATGTGATAGAGATCAATTGTCATGGAGGGGTTCTCCTTTCAAAAAAGATAATGAATTTATTAATAAAAAACGGGGCAAGAATGGCGAAACCGGGGGAGTTCTCTCAAAGAGCTTTTTTAAATGGAAAAATAGATTTATTGCAAGCAGATGCAATAAATAATTTAATAGACTCAAGAAATAATCTATCTATCAAAATCAATGCTAAGAGTTTAGAAGGCACTAATAACAAAATGTTATTAGATATTAAAGAAGAGTTGTTGGATATCATTTCAAGAATCCAAACCTCAATAGATTACCCCGACTACGATGATATTGAGGGGTCAACTATTGAAGAATTAACAGCGTCAATTCAAAACATTAAATATAATATTCAAAATTTATTAGAGTTGAGTAAGAGAGTCTCTAAAATAAGCAACGGTATTAAGACCGGAATAATCGGGGAAACAAATGTAGGTAAATCTTCTCTGTTAAATGCCCTTATTAACGAAGAAAAAGCCATTGTTACGAATATTGAGGGTACTACTAGAGATATAGTTGAAGGTGAGCTGAACTTTGAAAATTTTACTTTAAACCTAATCGATACTGCAGGGATAAGAAACACAATTGATGTAGTTGAACAACTAGGTATAAAAAAAAGTATGGATATTATTGAAGAAGCAGAATTAGTATTATATGTAATAAATAATAACGATTTAAATAAGAGCATCTATGAAAAAATTAAAAACAAGGATCATGTTATTATAATAAACAAAAGTGACCTACTAACAAACGAAGAAGCTAATGAACTAAGAAAAAAATATGAAAATTGTGTGTTGGTTTCAGCTAAAAATAAATGCGTTGACGAGTTGACATCTTTCTTAAAACAGAAATTTGCAAACGAAGATATATTGAAAACCAATTTACCAATAATTTCAAATGTCGAGCACATCGCTATGTTAGAAATTATGAGTAACATCCTCAGCTATGCTGTCGATAATATAACCCATGGATTACCCATAGATATGGTGAACCTGGATTTATCAAAAACCCTAGAAATTATAAATCATTTACTTGGTATAATAGAAGCAGATGAAGAAGTAATTGACAATATATTTAGAAAATATTGTCTTGGAAAGTAGGTAAGTAAATGTCTGGCATTTTTGACACACACACACATTTTAATGACAACATTTATAAGGAATTGGATATATTAACAGAGGATATGATAAAAGAAGCTAACATCAATGGTGTTAAATGATTTTGTTGTGTCGGTTTTGATGTTAACTCTTCAAAAAAGGCTGCTAAATATGCAATAAAATATAAGAATGTTTATGGTGCTGTCGGGATACATCCCGACGAGGCACACAAAGTAACAGAAGAAGACATAAAAGAAATCGATGTTTTATCTCATGCCGAAAATATTGTAGCTATTGGAGAGATAGGATTAGATTATTATTACACTTCAGAACACAAAGATGTTCAAAAAGAAGTATTCAGAAAGCAAATCAAAATCGCAAAAGAAGCCAATCTGGTCGTTATGTTGCATATCAGAGATAAACAAGACTCAGAAGAGGCTTACGAAGATGCTTTAAAAATCTTGGATGAACTTAAGGTAAAAAAAGCAATTGTTCATTGTTACACCAAAGGATATGATTTAGCAAAAAAATTTACAGAAAGAGGTTATCTAATTTCTATACCTGGTGTAGTAACCTTTAAAAATGCTAAAGAGTTGCATGAAACTGTAAAAAGAATCCCTTTAAACAGTATGGTAGTTGAAACAGATGCTCCTTATTTAACACCTGAACCAAACAGGGGGAAAATAAACACTTCGAAGGAAATTATTCACACAATTGACAGAATTACAAAAATTAAAAACCTAGAAAAAGCAGATGTGATAGATGTAACTACAAGAAATGCTTTAAAAATATTCAATATTAAAGACTAAGAAGTATAAAAAAACGTGATTGTGCTAAAAGATAACAGTAAGTCTATTAGCTCTGTCCTTTTTTTTTGCAAAATCGGACAAAAAAAACTTTGTTTAAAACAAAGTTTATATTATTTTTTTAGATGTAGCTGCTTTGACTTCCTTTTTTTGCGTCTTTTGCATTTTTACCATAATAACCAACTTCTATTCTTCTGTTAATTACTTTTCTAAATGCTTTGGCCCCTTCAACAACTCCTGTCAATGGGTTTGGTGATAATTTACAAGGTACTGAGAAAATACCGTTAAAGTATTCTCTGATTCCTCGTATTTTTGATCCACCACCACAAATCATAAATCCGTTTGTGATTATATCACCAGCTAGTTCTGGAGGAGTGTTCTCCATTAATTCTATAAGTAAATCAGTAATTCTACTAAAAGAATTCACCAAAACATTTCTAATTTCTTCAGAAGAAATTATTGCCTCTTTTGGTAATCCCGAAACTATGTCTCTACCAAACACAGACATTGTTCTTTCTCCTTTATATTTAGCTAATGAACCTAACTCTTTTTTAACATTTTCTGCAGTTTTATCACCAATAGTGACATTATATTCTGATCTAATGTATTTTTTTATTTCTTCATCGAATGCATTTCCTGCAATTTTAATTGATCTTGAAATTATTACATCACCTGCGGAGATGATGGCGATATCTGTTGTTCCTCCACCAATATCGATTACAACATTTCCCTTCGGAATGTCAATGTTTATTCCAGCACCAACTGCTGCCATTTTTACTTCTTCTTCAACAACAACTATTTCTGCCCCCATGTCATAAGCCACTTGTTTTAAAGCATCACGCTCTAGTTCTGTAACTTCACTCGGACATGAAATTAATATAATTGAGTTTTTTCAGTCGTTAAGCATTTTTAACTTTGAAAAGACATGTTTTAGTAAATCTTTTGCAGCTTCCAAATCTGTAATAACTCCATCTTTAATTGGAACTACCATTCTTATATTTTCGTGAGTTTTTCCCATCATTTCGTACGCCTCACTACCTAAAGCAGTTAAAGAGTTTGTCATATTATCGTATGCCATTATTGATGGTTGATCATAAACTATACCTTGGTTCCCTACGTATGCTAATATGTTGCTTGTACCTAAGTCCAAGGCAATAAAAGTGCGATCTTCAAATTTCATTATTTTTCCTCCTAATTTTTATATAATGTATGATTATTATACCCTCTTTATAATAATTAAGCAATTAAATTATTTTTATAGCTTTGTGATTATTAAAGAGAAGTTTTATTTTGGTTTTTGTTATCGAAATACAATTATTTTGATTTATTTATTAATTATGATAATTGTAGTTTTTATAAGTACTCTTTGTTTTATTTATTTAAAGTATTTAACTTTTGTATTTTATTGTTAAAGTGACTTGACCAACTAATTTTTCTGAGGTTTCCAATGCTGTGACTACGATTAAACCATCATTATCTGAAGTAGCTTTCTTAAAATTACTAAAGCTAACATCAACATTCTCAATAATACTAAACTTAAACAAGTCTTCTAAAAGTGATAAGACACTTTCTTTTACACTTCTTTCGTCATTTCCTGTTGGACTAACTGTCAAATCAGCCCCTTTTATAGATGTCAAGTTTTTTTTGCTATTACTTTCTGGATTAACTGAACAAGAAGTAACTATATTAATAGTTGATGTACACAAGGTCAAAGACCCCAAAATAGTTATTATTTTTTTCATAATACCTCCGTTTTTCAAAGACAAAATAGATTATATATATTTATACTCAATATACAACTCATAGTCGTATATTATTTTGCATAAAATAAAAAACCGGTGTGTCCGGTTTTTTATTATCTTGACATGATGTCTTCGTGTAATCTTTGAGCTTTAATGATTTCTCATATTTCTGATTCGAATTTTTTAGTTCCGTTAATAACTGCTAACAATGGTTGTTCACCAATTTTTGTTGGTAATTGTAATGTGTCAGCGAAGTATTTATCGATACCTCTAATTAAAGCACCACCACCACAAATAGTAATACCATTTCTAAAGATATCACCAGCTAGTTCTGGAGGAGTATCTTCTAAAACTTGAACTGTTAAATCTATAATTCTTGAAACAGGAACTTTCAATACTTCACGAACTTCTTCAGGAGTTATTTCAATTTCCCTTGGTAAACCTGAAACAACGTCACGTCCATAAACTTTCATACGTCTTTCGTCTGGATATTTAGCTAATGAACCTGCATTTACTTTAATTGATTCTGCAGTTTTAGATCCAATTTCAAGACCATATTGTGAACGAATGAATTTTTGACACTCGTCGTTTAGATAGTTACCTGCTACTTTAACAGATTTAGATAATACAATATCACCTGATGCAAGAACTGCTATATCAGTAGTTCCCCCACCCATATCAACGATTAGGTTACCTGTTGGAGCATATATATTTACACCACCACCAAGAGCGGCCATTTTAACTTCTTCTTCAACAAACACTTGATCAGCACCCAAGTTAACTGCTATTTTTTTAAGAGCAGTTTTTTCTAACTCAGTAATTACTGATGGACATGCTAATAACATTATAGAATGTTTTAATTGTTTAGTAATTCTTAATTTTGTAAAAATATATCTTAATTGAGCTTCAGTTGCTCTAATATCGGTGATAACACCGTCAACCATAGGTCTAACAACGCGAATTGTTTTGTTTCCCTTACCAATCATTTTATAAGCTTCTTCACCTACTGCAATGATTTTGTTTTCTTTGATTCTGTATGCAACGATTGATGGTTCATTATAAACAATACCTTGTCCAGCTATGTAAACAAGTGTGTTAGCAGTACCCAAATCCATTGACACGAAAGTTGGTTTTTTATTTCCAATTGCCATGATTTAAATCTCCTTTTTCCTTTTTTTTAAAAAACGAATTACGTAGTTCTATTTAAAAGTAGAGTACGTAATCTTTCTTAATTATACCACAAAAAAAACAACTTTCAACTTTGAAGTTGTTTCGATATTGATTTCATATTATATCACTTTTTGAGAATAAACCTAACAAATAACTAATTTATATGACTATCAATCGCTTATTTTCTCGTTTGAGTCTTCAATTTTTTTGATTGTTAAATTTTTGTGTGCTATTGCACCGTCAATTGTTGCGGTTGCAAAATTCCTCACTATGTTTGCAGGAATTTCAAAAAAATCTTCAAAGAAAAATTTAATTCCATGAGTGTTTCCCATACCACCAGTTATATACAATCCGTTTTTAATAACGTCACCGGCCAATTCATTTGGAGATTCCTCAAGAACGCTAGTTATCAAATTTGTTAGGTTACTAAACGCTGCAAGGATTAATTTTGAGATATCTTTGTCCGATAATTCAACATTTCTAGGCATTCCTGAATTTAGATCATAACCATAAGCCATCATTTTAAGTGGGTTTTTAGTTTTAGTTAAAGATGAAATTGTATTTTTTATTTGCTCGGCTGTAATATCACCAACTAATATCTGTTTCTTAGCCTTTAAAAATTTGATTATTTCAGAATCAATTACATTACCAGCTGCTTTACTTCATTTTGATGTAATGGTTTCGTTTGAGGATATAATTGCAGCAGTGGCTTTACCCGCTCCAATATCCAAACAAAGTCTACCTGTTGGTTTCGTAATATCAACTCCGGCACCCAGTAATGCTAGTTTTATATCATCTTCAACACTAACAAAATAAACACCCAACTCTTTAATAGCTTTGATTAATGAGTTTCGTTCAACCTCTGTTAAGCTTGTTGGACAAGCTAAAGTTACTATTGAATCTTTAATTTCTTCTTTGTATTTTTTTAATATGTTGCTTAAGAAAAGTTTAAGAAGAGCCATGTCGGAAATAACACCTTTTTTCATAGGATATTTTAGTTGTAAAGTACCACTAAGTTTTCCAACAAACTTTTTAGCCTCATCTCCAACTGCAACTATTTTTTTTGTTTTATAATCTAACGCGATTAAAGTCGCCTCATTATAAATCATCCCTAAATTATCAATATAAATCCTTGTTTTGCTTGTACCAATATCAATTGCCAAGTGTCTTTTTTGATTTAAATTTCCTTTTACCATGTTTATGTTCCTCGATTAATCTACATAATATTATTTTAACCACTTTTTTTAAATAATCTACCAAATACTTCAAAATAAAAAAAGATGCAAATTAGATAAGCTAAATATATTTTGTCAAGTATACAAAATGTTTTTTATAAGAATACTTCAACCAAGTTTGAAGTATTTTTTTTCATAATTTGAAATCTAAATAAGCATATGCTGGAGGGCTCTTGTGTTTAATCATTATTCTTTCATAATTGTAAAATTCTATATAATTGTCGATTGCTAATTTCAACTTGAGAAACTCATCCTGCTTTAGTTTTATTTTTCACTCTTCTTTTAATGATGAAAAAAAGGTTTCACACATCCCATTATCAATAGAATTACCTGGTCTAGATAATGATATTATAATATTATTTTTTTTAGCATAACGCTTTGCAAATATAGATGTATATTGATTTCCGTTATCAGAATGGATAATAAGTTTCTTAGATAGATCTTGTCTATGAAGCGAAGCTTTCTCAAGTGTTTTTCTGTAAATATCTATGTCATTTTTTAAAGATACCTCATGACCTACTATGAATCCAGTGTTTGCGTCTTTCAAAACACTTAAATATGCAAATTTTTTATTGAAAGGTATATATGTAATATCTGTAACTCAAAGCTCATTTTTTGAATACAAAGATCAATTTCTATTAACATGATTAGGACCATAAGTTATTTTTTTGACTTCTTTCGGTTTTCTATACATCTTTTTTATTCTTATAACTGAATATAAATTAAATAATTTCATTATTCTTGCAACTTTAGATTGACTTACTACTATGCCTTGATTATTTAAAATTATTTTTATTCTGGGTGCACCATAAATGCCATTGTTTATCATGAATATATTTTTTATTTTATATGCTAAGTCCATATCTATTTTTATTTCATAATCCGGTTTATTTTTACCACATCAGCGATAATAACTCGCTCTTGTGACATTAAATAATTTACATAAAGAAAGAACCGTGTATTTGTTATTATATTTATCTATAGTTTTGTAATACTTTATAATTTTTTTTCTGAATTCTCCATCAGTTCATTGAACTTTTTTAAAACCTCATTCTCCATTTCTAATCATTTCAATTTTTTATTAAGTTCTGCAATTTTCTTATCTTTTGGATCTTTTGAATTGATTCTAATCTTTCCGTTGTGCTTATTGTGTTTTCCAGTTTTTGAAATAAGCGATTCATCACCAAAAACTTCTCAATCTACACACATTCTTCTAACTGTTGAATATGAAATATTGTACATTTTTGATAGGTCTTTATAAGATAAATTTTGATCAAAATGCTTGATAATCAACTCTTTTTTAGTCTCAAAATTTAGGATGTTTGATTTGTTTCCTTTTAAATTAGCCATTTAAAAAATTCTCCTTGTATAATTTTATGTTTTTTTTAACATAATGTATACTTAGAGAATTATATTCAAATTAGATAAGCATCTTTTTTTATTATTTAATGTTGTATTCTCTTGAGTCACGTAACTCAACTACTTCTAATCATTTTTCTGATTGTTTTTCGTATTCCTTTGTTCCTTCAATAACAGTTAATAAAGGATCTTGCGCCTTAGTTACTTTCAATTGGAAAATTGATTCAAAGTAAGTATCAATACCTCTAATTAAAGCACCACCACCACAGATAGTAATACCATTTCTAATGATATCTCCTGCTAATTCTGCAGGTGTGTTTTCCATTACCTCAACAATTAAGTCTGTAATTTTTGAAAAAGGTGCCAATAAAGCATTTTTAACTTCATCTGGTGATATGATTACTTCTCTTGGTAATCCTGAGATTACATCACGACCAAATGCACGGAAAGTACGACCATTGTCTATTTTGGTAAGTGCTCCTATTTCGATTTTAATTTTTTCAGCAGTTTTAATTCCGATTAAAACGTTGTACTCTGCACGAATATATTTTCTAATTTCTTCGTCAAAGTGATTTCCAGCAGTTTTAATTGATCTAGATATGATTATATCTCCCGCAGAAATGATTGCAATATCAGTAGTTCCTCCACCAATATCAACAACTAAGTGTCCGCTAGCCATTGAAATATTTATTCCAGCTCCAATAGCAGATAATTTAACTTCTTCTTCCACTAAAACATTTCTTGCCCCCATATCGGCAACAACTTGTTTTAATGCTCCTCTTTCTAATTCAGTAACTCCCGAAGGGCAAGCAAGAACTACTAAAGCATTTTTTAGGATATCTGATAATTTGATACGTGAAAATATTAGTTTGATCAAGTCTTTTGCAGCGTCTAAATCTGCTATAACCCCATCAACTAAAGGAACAACCATTCTTATGTCGTCGTTTGTTTTACCAACCATTTCATAAGCTTGTTCTCCGGCTGCTATAACTGTGTTTGTATGTACGTCGTATGCCATTGTTGAAGGTTCATTATATATGATACCTTGTCCACCTAAGTAAGCTACCACATTTGCAGTACCTAAGTCTAGGGCAACGAATTCTCTTTTACGGTCTCATGATGCCATTTTTATTTCCTCCTCTATAAGAAAAAAACCCTTCGTGTATAATTATACTACACACACTTATAAAATACTAGTAGTATGTAAAGAAAGGCGATTATAAATGAAAGTCAAGCAAGTTGTTATTGTAGAGGGTAAAACCGACACAATGAAATTAAAAAAAATTTTTGGTCAAGAAAATATCGACACAATCGAAACAAAAGGACTTGCTTTAAATACAGATACTTTAAAATTTATACTGGATGTTAATGAATCCCGAGGTGTAATAATTTTTACGGACCCTGACGGCCCAGGCGTTAAAATTCGAGACAAAATTAATTCCTACTTAGATTTTAAATGTTTTAATGCATTTATCAATAAGAAATCTTTAAAAACATCAAAAAAAATTGGAATAGCTGAAGCCGATGAAAACGAGATTAAACGAGCATTAAAAGATGTTATTGAATTCAAAGGTGATCAAATTAATACCATATCATGAGAAGAGTATTTAAATAATGAGTTCTATTTAAAACAAAATCGAGTTAAAATAGCATCCTTTTATAATTGAAATGAGAATATAAACTCTAAAAAACTTTTTGTATGATTAAATGTATTAAAATTAAGTGTGAAAGATGTAAAAAACATCCTAAAGGAGCAATAAATGCAGTTCGCTAAAAAAAAATTTGGACAAAACTTTATAACTGATAAAAACTTGATTAATAAAATTGTAGGTTTGCTTGACCAAGATGAAAATCAATTAATAATAGAAGTCGGTCCCGGTAGAGGTGCTCTTACTAAAGAGTTGGTGAAAAGATTTAAAAAGGTAATTGCGATTGAGATCGACAAAGATATGGAACAAGTCTTAAGCACTTCAGTTGACGTTAATAATTTTGAACTCTTGATAGAGGATGTTTTAGAGGTTGACTTCAAGAAATTGATAGATAAACAAAACTTTCAAAAGGTGGCAATAATTTCGAATACACCTTATTACATAACAACAGAACTTCTTTTTAAGACCTTTGACTCCTCAAAGTTATTAAACCAAGCTATATTCATGACACAAAAAGAAGTGGCGCTTAGAATATGTGCTAAGGAGAATGAAAATAATTATAATAATCTTTCTGTTGCTGCTAGGTTTTACTCAGATGTTAAATATGAATTTACAGTTAAAAAAAATATGTTTTCTCCTACACCGAAAGTTGATTCGGCCATCATTAAACTAACTTTCAATCAATTGAATCTAGAAAAAGTTAGAGATGATAAATATTTCATATCTTTTGTTCGAAAGTTATTCAATAATAAAAGAAAAACGATTTTAAACAATCTTGGAAACGCAATTGAAGACAAAAATAAAGCTAAAACTTTATTAGACTCACTTGCAATTGACTATAGACAGAGACCTGAAAATCTATCACTAGAACACTTTATAAATTTGTACAACGAGGTTCATTATGATGGTTATTAAAAGTTATGCAAAGGTTAATCTAGACCTTAAAGTTTCTAGATTATATCCAAAAAAAGGGTTGCATAAAATAAACTCAGTTTTTCAAATAGTCGAAGATCTTTGGGATGAGATTACTATAAAGGAGAATAATTTAAACAAAGACATTATTTTGTGTAATTTGAAAGAACTGGAGCTGAATAATAGTGTATACAAGGTAATGGATATTTTGAGAATAAATAATGTCATTGATAAACACTACACAATATCTATAAACAAAAATATCCCTATGGGTGGTGGCCTAGGTGGTGGTAGTAGTAATGCGGTTGCAGTAACCAAGCATTTTACGAATAATAAAAAAGTTTATAAAAAAATAGCTGAAGTGGTAGGAACGGACTGTTATTTTTTCTTTTCATCTTTCAAAACCGCAAGAGTAAAGGCTTTTGGAAATAAAGTAAAAAAAGTTAATACACAAAGAAACATCACAAAAAAAGATTTGATTTTCACTGGTATAAATTGTTCTACGAAAAAAGTTTATAATGAATTTGATCGCCTAAAGTGCTATAAGCTAAAAAAGTATAAGAATCAACTTACACCTGCAGTATATTCCATTTACCCTCAATTAAAAAAATATGATAAGATTGGGCATTTATCTGGAAGTGGTTCAACTTTCATAAAAAAAATCTAGATATATCTAGATTTTAAACAAGCTCATCAAAGTTTATCACTCTATCAGCTCAGTTCGTTGAAAAATTGATATCGTGAGTTGTTAATAATACGGTCCCATTAAATTCTTGTATCGCCTCAAGAAGTGCTTCTTTTGCGAGCACATCTATATGGTTGGTAGGTTCATCAAGTACCAAAAGGCTACAAGGCACTAAACTTAAAGCAGCCAATCTAACCCTTGTTTGTTCTCCTCCCGAAAGTTTTTGCATTTCTTGCATCATAAGACTATTTTTTACTCCAAACTGACCTATTTTGGCTCTTGCCTCTGACTCCGTTATATCAGGGAATTTATCCATAAGATATTGAATTGGAGAGATGCCCTTAACATCTTCTATCTGTTTAAAATAAGCATAATGAACATTGTGACCTAACTCAACCACACCATCATACGGTTTTATTTCTGTTGATGCAGTCTTTAAAAAGGTTGTTTTACCGACCCCGTTTTTACCACTAATTATACATTTTTCTCCTTCTCTTATTTCAAAATTAAGTTTATGTAACAACGGTTTGTCATAACCAATAACTAAATCTTTTGCTTTCATTATTACAGAAGAAGAAGGTCTTTTATAATTAAATTTAAAGTTTGGTTTTGTAAGGTCCCTTCTTTGTTCTATTTTGTCCATTTTTTCAAGCACTTTTTGTCTTGATTGAGCACTTTTAGCAGTACTTGCACGAGCTTTGTTTTTGGCTACAAAAGTTTCTAACCTTTTTATTTCTCGTTGTTGAGCTATGAATGCCTTATCATATTGCTCCCTTAACATGGTCATTTCTTCCACGTACTTGTCGTAGTTTCCCACAAACCTTGTTAATTTAAAATTATCCAAGGCATAAATAATATTACAAGTTTTATTTATAAAATCATTATCATGAGAAACCATAACAAATGCTTTCTCGTAATTTTGTAAAAATCTTGCTAATCACTCAACTTGTTGTATATCCAAGAAGTTTGTTGGTTCATCAAGTAACAAAAAATCGTCTCCGCTAAGTAATAGTTTTGCCAAAATTGTTTTTCCGCGTTGTCCACCGGATAAATCACCCATTTTCATAGGCAATTTATCCAATCCTATACCAAGTCCCTCAACTAAATTTCCAATTCTTTTATCTATAGTCTCAAAATCATTTAAATTAAGTATGTCTTGATATTTCAGCGCCTTAACCAAATCATCTTCTTTATATTCAATAGCCATATCTTCATAGATTTTATTCATTCTTTCTTCTAAATCGAATAGTTCTTGAAAAGCTTGTTTTAAATACTGTTCAACTGTTATTTCTTTGTCAACCTCTTGATGTTGATCTAAATAACCAATTTTGATTTTAGGATGAATTTTTACTTCTCCATAATCAGGTAAGATTTTCCCAGAAATTATGTTTAATAAAGTTGTTTTACCTGCTCCGTTTGGTCCAATTAAAGCGATATGTTCCCCTTTATTTATTTTCATTGATGTTTCAGTATAAAGTTTTTTATCACCGTTTTTGTGACTAATATTATTAATAAATGCTAAACCCATATTTTCCTCCAAACCCGTAAATACGGTGCTAAAAACAATTATAACTTATAATTGGTGTATAAAAATACATAATTTTATTTAAAAACCTTGTCTAGAGCAGCGAAACTTTGCAAATTTGTTGAATAACTATGAACTAATTGCTCGATAGGGAACGTTTTTTTATGTTTTTTTTCTTATTGTCCTGTTTGGGTCATGACTAATTAGTACATTGTTTTCGAAAGACTTTAACCATATCTTCCATAATTTCAATTGGAATTGGGGAGACTCTTTATAATCAGTAGTTTACTAAGCTGCATTCAATTTTTATTTGTCTACAGACTACCTTATTTTTTTCCTCTATAATAAGCAACATTTTAAAGATTATTTAAAAAAGGAGGAAGTTAGGTTCGAAAATAATTAGAAAACTCGTAATTAGCGAAACAGAAATATAGCACGAAAAAATAGTAAATATATTCGATTTATTCATAATTAAAACGTTTTGTGAAATTGTTTCCATATCACTTATTAATTTTGTTGTAACTACAATTGTTTATTTTACATCTCACAACCTTCAAATTCACTTTATTTGCATGTGATAGTGTTATTGAAGCTTTTTCTTTTTCGACAAAAAGAGTAATTAAAAATTTGTTATGATTAAAAGGGAGATAAAAAAATGAACAAAGATAAGATAAATATTTTCGGTTTATCATCGAACAAACCACTTACTAAAAAAATTTGTGACTTATTAGGAGTCGAACAATCTAAGGCTAAAACATCTATATTTGCCGATGGTGAGATGATTGTTAGGTCGTTAGATTCTGTTAGAGGTAAAGAAATTTATATAGTTCAATCAACAAACCAACCTGTAAATAACAACCTTATGGAATTGTTAATTGCTGTTGATGCATTTAAACGTGCTAGTGCAAAAAAAATCAACGTAGTTATTCCTTATTTTGGTTATGCGCGTCAAGACAGAAAAGCCAAAGGTAGACAACCAATTACTGCTAGGCTTGTTGCTAATTTAATAGAAACTGCCGGTGCAAATCGAGTAATAATAGTCGATTTACACTCTGCACAAACTATGGGTTTTTTTAATATTCCTACAGACAATTTTTCAACAGCCCAAACAGTCGCAACAGAAATAATTGAAACAATAGTATTAAATAACTTAAACCCAGATAATTGTATTCTAGTTTCACCAGATCACGGTGGTCTATCAAGAGTACATGGTGTTGCAGAATACACTGGTAGCATAACAAGTGGTATCGCTGTTATAGCGAAAAGAAGACCCGAACCCAACAAAGCAGAGGTTGAATTTATTCTTGGTGATATAAAAGGAAAAACTTGCTTTGTTATTGATGATATGATCGACACTGGTGGGACTATTATAAATGGTGCTAAAGCTTTGAAAGAAGCTGGAGCAAAAGAGATATATATAATAGCGTGTCATGGATTATTTAATGGACAAGCAAAAGAAAGAATGCAACAATCAATCAAGGATAAAATAATCAAACAAGTCGTTGTAACTGATACTATTGATATCCCAGAAGAAAGAAAGTTCTCTGGTTTAAAAATTATTTCAGTTGCTGAATTGCTTTCAAATATGATTAGAAGTTCTTATGAGAATTGTTCTTTAACAGAAGTGTACAGTGAATTTAAAAACTCATTAGACAAAAAAGTAGCAAGTTATTTAAAGAAGTATAAAAAAAATAATGGCTAAATTAATCGTAGGACTTGGTAATCCTGGAAAAGAGTATGAAAAAACAAGACACAATGCTGGTTGGATTGCTCTCGATACAATGATGGAATTTTACAATGTAGATAAAAAACCCGATAAGTTTAAATCAAACATTTATGTATCCAAAATTAACGGAGAAAATATATATTTTGTTAAGCCGAAAACATTTATGAATCTTTCAGGAGAAGCAGTGAGGGCTCTAATGAATTATTATAAGTTACAAGTAAAAGATATATTAATAATATATGACGATAAAGACTTAGAAGTTGCTGATTTAAGGTTTAGAGAAGCTGGCTCTGCCGGCGGGCATAATGGTATAAAAAATATTATTTCAAATCTGAATACAGACAAGTTCAATAGATTAAGAATAGGTGTTGGAAAGCCACCATCAAATTTTAAAATTATTGACTGAGTACTTTCGAAATTATCAACAAATGAAATTATAAAAATAAAAGAAGCTATAGAGAAAGTGGCTGATTTTGTAAAAATGTTTGTTATTGATGATGACTTAAAAAGAATAATGAACAAATTTAATTAAGGAGAAAACATGGATAAATATAATTCTTTAGTAATTGTAGGATCGCAATGAGGAGATGAGGGAAAAGGTAAAATTACAGATTATTTCGCCCAACAAACTAATTTAGTTGTACGTTTCGCTGGTGGTGATAATGCTGGACACGTTATAAAGTTTAACGGTCAAAAACATAAAGTTACAATTATTCCTTCTGGGATTTTTAACAAAAATGTAATTAACATAATAGGAAACGGCTGTGTTGTTAATTTATTAAAATTAGTAGAAGAACTTGAAATTATTAAGAGTTCTGGTATTGAACACGGAAAGTTATTGATATCAGACCGTGTACATTTGGTACTTCCATATCATATAAAAACGGATGAGTTTCAAGAAGCCGAAAAAGGTGAAAAAAAAATAGGAACTACCAAACGTGGTATTGGTCCTTGCTATCAAAGCAAAGTTTCAAGAACTGGTATTAGAATCGGAGATTTAAAATTAGAAACTTTTAAGAATAAATTTAAAAATATATTTGATTACGAAATGAAAGTGTTAAAAGAAGTTTATAGTTTTGATGAGCTTGATTTTGAAAAAGTCTATGAAGACTTGATAAGTGCCTATAATAAAATTAAAGATCATATAATAGACTGCGGTGAATATTTAGAAGCAGCAATCAAAGAAGGAAAAAAAGTCTTATTCGAAGGAGCTCAAGGAGCATTACTTGATATTGATCATGGAACCTTTCCATATGTAACCAGCTCAAATACTTCTGCCAATAATGTTTCAATTGGTTCTGGAATTGGTCACAAACTTATCCAAAATACTTTGGGTGTTGTTAAAGCGTATTGTACTAGAGTCGGAGCAGGTGGATTTCCAACTGAATTATTAAGGGAAGAAGCAAACATCATTAGAGAACGTGGTAATGAATATGGTTCTAACACAAAAAGACCACGTAGAGTAGGTTGATTAGATGCGGTTGCTTTAAAATACGCTATCAGAACCTCAGGGATAGATTTTATATTTGTAACACTTCTAGATGTTTTATCAGGTTTTGATGAAATTAAAATTTGTAATAGATATATATTGAATGGTAAAGAAATTAACAATATCCCTCCAACTACAGAAGAATATGAAGTATGTGAACCTAAATTTATAACAACGCCAGGTTGAAAAGAAGACATAACAAATGTAAAATCTTTTAACGAGTTGCCAGATGCGGCAAAAAACTATTTAAAATTGATAGAAAAAATATGTGAAATCGATATTGTTGGATTCTCTGTTGGACCCGATAGAACTCAAACAGTTCTTTTGAAAAATATATTTTAGCAGGAGGCCAATATGTTAAAAAGATATGCAATCGATAAAATAGAAGAAATCTGATCTGAAGAAAATAAACTCAAATGATGATTAGAGGTAGAGAAAAAAGTAGTTAAGGCATGATCCTCTATTGGTGTTATACCGAAAGAAGACTCTTTAGTTATTGAAAAAACTGCGAGTATCGACTTAAAAAGGATGCTTGATATAGAAAAAGAAACAAAACATGATGTAGTTGCATTCACTAGGGCAGTTTCAGAGACCCTTGGCGAGGAAAAAAAATGAATTCATCTAGGTTTAACTTCAACTGACGTAGTAGATACAGCTCAGAATAAACTTATAAAAGAATCTAACGAGGTTGTTGAAGAGTACTTAAAATATTTTCTGGATGTTCTAAAAGAACGAGCAATAGAAACTAAAAATATTGTAATTATGGGTAGGTCACACGGGATGTATGGTGAACCAACGTCTTTAGGCCTTAAGTTTTTGTTATGATATGAAGAAATAAAAAGGCAACTAGAAAGATTCGACTTGGCTCGTAGACAAGTCGAAGTGGCTAAAATCTCAGGTTCAATGGGTAATTATGCAAATATTGAACCAGAAGTAGAAGTATTTGTTGCCAATGAGTTGGGGCTAGGTTTGGATACAATTTCAACACAGGTAACTCAAAGGGACAGACACAGTTTTTTAATATCTGTTTTTGCTAACATAGCTTCAACACTTGAAAAAATAGCCACAGAGATTCGAAGTTTTCAAAGAAGTGAAGTTCAAGAAATTTGTGAGGGATTCAAAAAAGGGCAAAAAGGTTCTAGCTCTATGCCACATAAAAAGAACCCTATAAGCAGCGAAAATATTTGCGGACTGTCTAGATATATACGAGCATTTGTAACTCCATCGCTAGAAAACAATGTTCTTTGGCATGAAAGAGATATATCTCATAGTTCAAATGAAAGGTTGATACTACCAGACGTATTTAACATATTGTGCTACATTTTGAAAAGAATGACAAGCACAGTTGAAGATCTAGTTATTAATGAGGAAAAAATAATAGAGCATATATTGGAACAAAAGGGTATTTTCTTTAGCCAAAGAGTATTAACTTATATATTAATGAAGTATAATCATTCTAGAGAAGAAGTATATGATTTTATACAAATGTGTACACTCAAATGTCAACAAACCAAAAAAGAGTTCAAAGAAATACTTGTATCTGAAGGAATTTCGAAATATTTAAAAACTGAACAAGAATTAGAAAACTTATTTGATTTGAATTTTTTTATGCGTAACGTTGACAAAATTTTTAGAAGGGTGATGGTTTAAATGAACGATAACCAAAAACTTGTGACGCTAATCACAGAAGAAGAAATAAAAGGAGCTATTATTAAAGCTGCCACTGAATACGGTAAAACTTATGAAAATCAACAACTAACCATAGTTGCTGAGTTATCAAGCTCTTTTGTGTTTGTAGCTGATTTAATAAGAGAGTTACCAATAGATGTTACAATTCAGTTTTTTACCAAAGAAACCACAAGCGATGAAAGAAAAAAAATCAATTTGGGAAGCAATAAATCTCTGAATGACAAAAATGTTCTAATAGTTACAGATATTTTATATGAAGGTAACTCGTTAAAAAACTTATATGAACTAATACAAAAAGAAAATCCGCAAAAAGTTGAACTTTTAGCATTAATCGAAAAAGATTGTAAGACAAGAAATTTCGACTTAGAAGTGGATTCACTATTTAAAATAGATGATTGTTTCGTTGTTGGGTATGGATTAACATATAAAGAAAGTTACAGGGGTCTAAAAGGCATTTATAAGATTAATGTCAATGAGGAATAAAATGAAAAAATATTTTTATGTAACAACCCCTATATATTACCCAAGTGGTAATCTTCACATTGGACATACTTATACAACGACTTTGGCGGATGTTATCGCCCGTTTCAAAAAAGAAATGGGTTGCGAAGTCTTTTTTTTAACAGGCTCTGATGAACACGGACAAAAAATTGAACAAAAAGCTAAGCAGGAAAATAAAACTCCTAAGGAATATGTAGACGATATAGTCGAAACTTTCAAAGACTTATGGACTAAATTAGACATAAGTTATGACAAGTTTATAAGAACAACAGATCAAGAACATATTATAGCGGTTCAAAAAATCTTTTCCCTTTTATTGAAAAAAGACTTAATTTATCTTTCAAAATATAAAGGAAAGTATTGCATTAGTTGCGAGGAGTTTTTGACCAAAGAACAAATGGACGAAAACTGTCACCACAACGTTTGCAAAAACAAGGCTGAAGATTTTCAAGAAGAGACTTATATGCTTAGAGTCTCACAGTTTAAAGAATATTTGAATAATTTATTTTCTACAGACTTCTTAGAACCTTCAAGTCGAAAAAACGAGATGCTTAATAATTTTATAAACAATGATTTAGAAGATCTTTCCGTAACTAGAATTAATTTTAAGTGAGGAATAGAAGTTCTCGAAAACCCTAACCATGTTATATATGTTTGACTAGACGCGTTATCAAATTATATTACAGCTTTAGGTTGAGGAACGGATAACGATGAAAATTTCAATAAGTTTTGGTTTGATGAATCAGAAATTTTACAATTAGTAGGAAAAGAAATAACAAGATTTCATTCAATCTATTGACCAATCATGTTGAATAGTTTAGGGTTGAGAACCCCAGATAAATTATTAAGTCACGGTTGAATTTTGAGCAAAGACACAAAAATGTCAAAGTCTTTAGGAAATGTTATCAACCCATTGGAAATAATTGAAAAATACTCTAGTGATGCACTTCGTTTTTACATTGTTAATAATTTACCAACAGATAAGGACGGTAATTTTACTGAAGAGTTATTTATTGAATCTTATAATACAAATCTAGCTAATAATGTTGGAAATTTATTATCGAGAGTTAGCAACATGATAATAAAATACTTTGACGGCATTTTGCCAGAAACATTGCCTGCACAAGATAACGAATTATTGGAACTTGCGGAAAAAACTATTACAGCGTACGTTGCTAAAATGAATGAATACAAGTTTAATGAAGCAATTAATGTTGTGCTAAATTTATCTAGTGAATGTAACCGATACATCGAACAAGTCAAACCATGAGTTTTAGAAAAAGAAGGCAACACAAACGAGTTATTAAAAACTCTGACAATTTTAAGACATAATATCTTGATTATTAGCTTTTTATTAAAACCCATATTAACAAAAAATTATGATAATATGATTAGACAAATGGGTGCAGACCCAAAAGAAATAAAGTTTGACACACTTACTAAGAGAAACTTTAAATTTGAACAAATAAAAGAAAAATTGATTATATTCGACAGGATTAAATAGGAAGGGAGAGTGTCTAGTATGGATTTCGATATAATTGTTGTTGGTGCTGGACACGCAGGTGTTGAAGCAGCACTAGCGACTGCAAGACTTGGCAAAAAGACAGCTTTAATAAATATTTATAAAGACAAAATTGCTACAATGCCTTGTAATCCTTCTATCGGTGGACCAGCAAAAGGTATAGTGGTTCGAGAAATCGATGCACTTGGTGGAGAAATGGGCAAAGCGGCTGATAGAACTTGCTTACAAATGAAACTTTTAAACTCCTCTAGGGGTCCAGGTGTTTGAGCATTAAGAGCACAATCTGATAAGTTAGAATATTCTAAGTATATGAAGGAAGCAGTTGAACAACAAGAAAATCTTTTCTTAATAGAAGGGATTGTTGATGATATTATTCTTAATATTAGAAATGAAGTTCAAGGTGTAATATTGGAATCTGGAAAAAACTTATCTTGTAAAGCAGTTGTTTTAACTACCGGTACTTACCTTTCAAGTTTGATATACCGTGGTAAAGAAAAATATGAAAGCGGGCCGAATAACGAAAAAACAGTTAAAACACTAAGCCAAAGACTTCGAGAAATAGGCATTGAAACATCTCGTTTTAAAACAGGAACACCACCAAGAGTAAAGAAAGATTCTATAGACCTATCAAAAGCAGTGATAGAACCAGGTACTAATATGAACTTGGCTTTTTCATTCTCGACAGATGCAATCTTAGAATACGAAAAACAAGAACCTTGTTATTTAATTCATTCTACTTCTGAAACTAAAAAGATTATTGAAGACAACCTATCTCAATCAGCAATGTATTCAGGGAGTATACAGTCTATTGGACCGAGATATTGCCCTAGTTTTGAAGACAAAATCGTTAGATTTTCAAAAAAAGAAAATCATCAAATATTTTTAGAGCCTGAATCAAAACATTTAGACACTTTTTATGTTCAAGGTTTTTCAACTTCAATGCCTATTGAGGTTCAAGAGAAGATGTTGAAAAGCTTACCAGGTTTTGAGAATGTTATTGTTGATAAATGAGCCTACGCTATTGAATATGATTGTATAAATCCTCAACAATTAAAGTTATCCTTAGAACTAAAAAAAGTAAGTAATTTATTTATGGCTGGTCAAATCAATGGAACTAGCGGTTATGAAGAAGCGGCCGGACAAGGTTTGATAGCAGGAATAAATGCGGCTTTAAAAGTTGATAACAAAGATCCTTTTATTTTAAAGAGAAGTGAATCTTACATCGGGGTTATGATAGATGATTTGATAAATAAAGGTGTCGTGGAACCTTATAGACTTTTAACTAGTAGAGCGGAACACAGATTAACTTTAAGAAATGACAACGCAGAACAAAGATTAAAGGAGTATGGGTATAGACTAGGTTTAATTAAAGAAGTAGAATGAAAAAAATTTCAAGCATTTGACAAAGAAATACAAAAAGCGATTGAAGCAGCAAAAAAAACACGATTTACTCCAAAGTCTGAGTTAGCTAATGAATTGAACTCTCTTGGACAAGCATGCTTGACTCAAGGAATGAGCGCTTATGAATTGATTAAGCAACCATCTGTTGACATCAATGTTTTCAGAAAATATATTGAAGAGTTCAAAGACCTTTCTAATAATCAAATCCAAAACGTGCTAATCAACATTAGATTTGAAGGATATGTTAAAAAAGAAAGAGAAAGCATTGAGAAGTTTGTCAAGTTAGAATCAAAAGAAATACCATTTGATATTGATTATTCAAGGGTTGATAACATTGCTGTTGAAGCAGCACAAAAACTTGAGAAAATTAGACCAACTTCAATTGGTCAAGCAGCCAGAATCACAGGAGTTAACCCCGCTGATATTCAAATGTTATTGTTTCATCTTAAGAAAAAATATAATAGCATATAGAAAAAAAAGAAAGGGAAAGTAATCATGTTGAAAATCAACAAAAAAAACAAAACTAAAAACAAGGTTTTTGAATTCTTAACTATATTCTCTATGGTGTTTGGATTAGTAATTGGTTCTGGAATTTATCTAAAAAATAGAGATCAAGAAGGTGGAGTTTTGAGCGCGGCTGAAAAAAATCCAATTCTTGCACTAACTATTTGATTGTTTATAGGTGTTCTTTGCACATTTATTATGCTAGCTTTTATTCAAATTGCATCAAGCTCAAAGAAAGAGAATCATAATACAATTCAATCTTGAACGGGAAAGTTTATTAACAGACGATCAGCTTCACTATTTGCCATTTTTTATGTTTGCTTATATATGCCGGTTTTGGCATCGATAGGAGCTATTTTTACAATAGACACTTTGTTTAAGGCGATAAATGTTTTTTTAGAAGCCTCTGGAAATGGTACTTTTAGATCAAAGTTTACTAAAGAAACTTATGTATCAATCCAAATATTAGCTTCTACATTCTTATTAATCTTTTTTCAAGTTATAAATGCATTTACTACAACACCTAGCAAAATCATTCAAACAGTTTTTACTTTCGTAAAATTTATTCCTTTGATTGCTGTTATTGCGGGCGGTTTAACTGTTTACTATAACCACAGTGTAGAACAAAACTCATTTACCGAAAATCAAAATGTATGAAAAGTAAACTCGGTGTTCGCTACTGTTGTTCCTGTATTATTTGCATTCGACGGTTTTATATATGGAGCAACACTCCAAAAAGATGTCGAGCACAAAACTGTTGTAGCACCAGCAATGATGACTTCTATTATGGCGGTAACGGCGTTTTATATTTTAATAACATTTGCAATATTTGTAGGTGCAAAAGATGGAGATGTTTTTAACCTATTTGACACTATTTTTAAAAACAAACCCGAGTTTTCTTTATTATTTAAAATAATAATTACCTGCACTCTATTAACTACTATCAATGGGTATACCACTTTACTTCCAAAAACCATCCAGTCCGCAGTTGACGAAGGCTTTATTTTTATAGGTAGTTCTAAAAGCGCTATGACTCATAAAAAAGCCGCTTTGATTGGAAGTGGAATAACATTAATAATCTTATTGTTAACAATTGCTATTTCATTACCATTAACATGAAATGATTATGTGAATAATGAAAATACTCCTAACTATTTTTATGTTGCGGATGCAACCTCAAGTGCAACAGCAGTCTATGCATTTATGATATATTTATCTCTTATGATTGGTTTGTTGGTCAACTATAAAACAAAAAAAGTGGAGGTATTGTACAATACTAGAAAATCATTCATTACGAACATAATTACAACTTTTATTTTGGCAACTGCTCTTTGTTATTTGAATTATGATTTCTTTATAAATAATTTTATGAGTAACAATAGAGATAAGTACATTCAACCAGTAAGCACATTGATATCTGGTTCACTCGTTTTACTTTTCTGAGTGGTCAATGAATATTTAATAGATAGAAATCAAAACGGCACTAACGGCACTTTTAAAAAGTTTAATCCTATAAGCTGATTTAAAATAAATAAAAAACAAAAAACAAGTGAAGGAAAATAAGAATAAAATTTAGTGTAAAATAAAAAAGCGATAAGCTTTTTTTTATTTTTGGAGGTAAGAATGGATTGAACAAGTTTTGAAATGATAGGTTATAAAATAGAGGAATCAGTCAAAGAAAAATTAATCAAGTTTAAAAACCTTTTGCAAGAAGAGAATAAAAAATATAATCTCACAACCATAATAAATGACCAAGACATCATTTACAAACACTTTTTCGATTCCTTGTTATTTACTAAGGACTTTGAATTAAATACACAAAAAGTCTTGGACATAGGTACCGGTGCAGGTTTTCCTGGAATAGTTTTGAAAATTTTTCATCCTATGATTGAACTCCACCTTGTTGAATCCAACTCTAAAAAAGTAAGCTTTTTAAAAATGGTAATCAATAATCTCAACTTAAAAAACATTTATGTTTGAAATGAACGAGCTGAAGTTTTTTCCTTAAACAATAAAGAAAAGTTTGATATTATCGTATCGAGAGCAATGGCACCTCTAAATATTTTGTTAGAAATAGGGGTGCAGGCACTAACTATTAATGGATACTTTATCTGTTTGAAAGGTAAAAATGTCGAAAAAGAAATTTTAGAATTAAATAATAAAGAGTATTTAATTGGATTAAAATTATTAAAAGAACAAAATCTATATTATGAATTCCTAGGAGAACGAACCAATTTATTTTTCTTAAAAGAAAATAAAACCGCTAATCAGTATCCAAGACAATATGGACAAATTAAAAAAAGACCTTTAGGAAAGTAAATAGGAGAATATTATGGCAAAAATTATTTCGATATCAAATCAAAAAGGAGGCGTTGGTAAAACAACAACTTCTGTAAACTTAGCATGTGGTTTGGCAATGGCCAATAAAAAGGTTCTTCTTATAGACATGGACCCACAATTCAACGCTACAACAGGTGTTGGCTATGAAATAGATAACAATACATTGAGTATGTATCATATCTTAGTGGGTGATAAAGATATCTCGGAAATCATAGTAAAAAATATTAAACCAAATGTAGACCTTGCACCTAGTTCAATAGATGTAGCGGCCGTTGATTTAGTTCTTTTAGAACAAAAAAATAATAATCAAAACGTATTACGTGATCAAATAAATGCAATAAAAACAAACTACGACTTTATAATAATTGATTGCCCCCCAAGTTTGGGTCTAATAAATAGAAACGGATTAGCTATCTCAGATACTGTTTTGATTCCTATTCAAGCTGAACACTATGCTATGCACGGAGTTGCACAACTATTGAGAACAATTAAGAAAGTAAAAGAAACATTAAACCCAAGCTTAACAATCGAGGGAGTGTTAGTAACAATGTTTGACTCACGAACAAGACTAGCTCACGATGTCCTTGAAGAAATAATTAAAACTTTTGGACCTAAGGTTTATAAATCCGTTATACCAAGAAATATAAAAATCTCAGAATCTTCTATTGAGGGTAAATCAATTTTTGAGTATGACAAATCAGGTCCAGGTTCAATTGCTTATATAGAGTTTGTGAAAGAGGTGTTGAAAGAAAATGGCGGCGTCTAAGAAAAAATATAATTTCAAAGGGTTGGATGACATCTTTGGAGAATCAGTTTCTGACATTGTTGGAGTTATCGAGAATGATAAGACAATTGCAAAAAGTGCATCAGTAAATATAGATATCAATTTATTGAAACCCAATCCGTTTCAACCAAGAAAAGTTTTTAACGAAGAAGAACTAACTGAATTAAGTGAATCTATAAAAATTCATGGTTTGATTCAACCCTTAATTATTAATAACAACAATGAATTAGTTGCTGGTGAAAGAAGACTTAGAGCATCTAAGCTTGCAGGCCTCAAAGAAGTGCCGGTTGTTATTCTAAATCTATCTGAATTACAAATGGAAGAGTTTGCAATAGTTGAAAATATTCAAAGGGTTGACCTTCTAGATATTGAAGAGGCAGTAGCCTATAAAAAACTTTCGAAAAACTGGAAACTAAAACAAGAAGAAATTGCTACAAGAGTTGGTAAGTCAAGATCGCACGTAGCAAATATAATGAGGTTATTGAATCTTCCAGACAATGTGCAAAAAGCAATGATGGAGAAAAAAATATCTATGGGTCAAGCGAAGCCTTTATTATCAATATTAAATAATAAAGTTCTGTTTGATGAAGTATTTGAAAGAATATTAACAGATGATTTAACAGCTAGAGAAGTTGAAAGTTTGATAAGAAAAAAGACCAAAACTGAAAATACAACTTTAGAAAGTAAATCACAGAGTAAAGAATCTAGCATCATACATGTAGAAAATAAAATAATGCGAAAGCTTGGAACGAGAGTTTCAATTGACAGCGGAAAGTTAGTTATTCGTTACGGTGATACCGATGACTTAAATAGAATACTAGAACTTTTAGGATTAAACGATGACAATTAAATTAAACGACATTGTGATATTAAAAAAACCACATCCAAGTAAAACTCAAAAATGAATAGTGGTAAGAATCGGTACAACATACAAATTAAAATCATCAATAAACCCTAGTATTTTTTTAGAATTTACGAAGGACAAATTAATCAAAGTAATAAAAGAAATAGAAAGTGAAATAAAATAATGAGTTTACAAGTAGGTATAGTGGGGTTGCCAAACGTTGGTAAGTCAACATTGTTTAATGCAATCACAAATTCAAAAGTCGAAGCTGCAAATTACCCATTCGCTACAATTGAACCTAATGTGGGAATAGTTGAAGTTCCAGATGATAGACTAGACCAGTTAGCAAAACTATTTGGAAGTAAAAAAACCATTTACACGACAATAGAATTTGTTGATATAGCTGGGCTGATCGCGGGAGCAAGTAAAGGAGAAGGTTTGGGAAATGCCTTTTTAGCAAATATTAGAGATACCGATGCAATTTGCCAAGTCGTTAGGTGTTTTGACTCTAAGGAGATAACTCATGTAGAAGGCAGTGTTGATCCTATAAGAGATATAGAAATTATAGAATTAGAATTAATTCTATCTGATGAAGCTAGTGTAAAGAAAAGACTAGCAAAGTTGGAACCAAAGTTTAAATCATCTAAGGATAAAGATATTTTAAATGAGTATAACTTACTTAAAAAATGCGAACAACAGTTAGCAGAAGGTAAATTATTAAATAAGTTATCTTATGATGAAGAAGAACTACATATATTAAAATCGTTTCAATTATTAACAACTAAAAAAATGATATATGTAGCAAATGTAGCTGAGAACGAAATTTTAGATGATAATCAGTACGTTGAAGCCGTTAAGAAATACGCAAATGAAAACAACTCCGAGGTAGTGAAAATCTCTGCTAAGGTTGAAGAAGAACTAAGTGAACTTCCACAAGAAGAAAAACAAATTTTTCTTAAGGATGTTGGTATCAATGAACCAGGATTAGAAATTCTGATTAAAGCCTCTTATAAAACACTAGGATTGAAAACTTATTTTACAGCCGGACCACAAGAAGCAAGAGCTTGACAATTCAAAGATGGTTCCACAGCACCGCAATGTGCAGGGATAATTCACACAGATTTTGAAAAGGGTTTCATAAAGGCAGATGTTTACAAGTGCATTGATATTTTTGAACATAAGACAGAGCAAGCTTTAAAAAATGCTGGGAAGATAAGGCTTGAAGGTAAAAATTATATTGTTCAAGATGGCGATGTGTGTTTCTTTAAATTCAATAGATAAAAAAACCGAAAGGTTTTTTTTACTTTAAAAATAATTAGAACTTAATTATCAATTTAAAATAGTTTATAATCTACTTTATTGGAGGTCTTTTGTGTTTAAAGTAGGGTTTTCAAAAGATATACATAAATTGAAATCAGGTAAAGGTTTCATGTTGGGAAGTTTTTTTATAGAATGCAAAAAAACAGTTGATGCCTATAGTGATGGTGATGTTATTTGACACTCTTTAACAGAAGCTTTATTGGGAGCGATGGGACTGGAAGACTTGGGAACATATTATAAACCTGAATTTTACGTTAGAGGTTTTGACTCGATTATTATGATAAAAGAAACACTTGAGAAACTAAAAAAAAGGAATTATAGAATCTCAAACATCGATATAACTATACAACTTGATGAACCTAGTTTGAAAGAAACAAAAAAACTTATTAAACAGAATATGGCAAAAATCTTAGAGATTAGTGAAAATGATATATCTTTAAAAGCCACTACCTCAGAAGGAACTTTACTAAACTCAATAGTTTGTTATAGTTCTGTTTTGATTTATAAAGAGGAGAAAAAAAATGAAAAAATATAGACTTAGATACGCACCTTCACCAACAGGATTTTTGCATATCGGAAATACTAGAACAGCATTAATGAATTATCTTTTTGCAAAACACTATGATGGAGATTTTATTGTAAGAATTGAAGATACGGATTTAGAGAGAAATGTGGACGGAGCAATCGACTCACAATTTGATAATTTAAAATGACTTGGAATCATTCCCGATGAGTCGTTTTTAAACCCTAAAGAAGCTTACGGTGAATACATGCAATCAAGAAAGTTTCAAATTTATAAAGACATGGCAATGAAACTAGTGAATGAAGGTAAGGCTTATAAATGCTATTGTACTCCTGAACAACTAGAGTTGGAAAGAAATAGACAACTAGAAAACGGTATATTAGCGCCAAAATATGCAGGGACTTGTAGAACCCTAAAAAATGATGAAAATAATAAGGACTACAATATTAGATTCAAGGTACCAGAAAATAAAATATATAAAATAAATGACTTAGTTCGAGGTCTTGTTGAATTTGATTCAAAAGAGATCGGTGACTTTGTTATTTTGAAAACAAATGGTATAGCTACTTATAATTTCGCAGTTGTCGTTGATGATTATGATATGAAAATATCTCATGTGGTTAGAGGAGAGGAACATATTTCTAACACTCCAAGACAATGTATGATATATGAAGCATTCAACTGAGATATGCCGGTATTTTGTCATTTGACACTTATTGTTGATGATACAAAAAAGAAACTTTCAAAGAGAAGTGGAAATAGTTTGTTTTTCATCAGCCAGTATCGTGAAAAAGGTTATTTACCTGAGGCAATTTTCAATTACATTTCACTACTCGGGTGAAGCCCGAGTGGCGAGCAAGAGATATTTGAAAGAAACGAATTAATTAATATTTTCGATGAAAAAAGATTTTCAAAGTCTCCAAGTACTTTTGATGTTATGAAGTTAAAATGAATTAATAGTCAGTGAATGAAAAAGTTAACTGAAGAAGAATATTTATCTTTTACAAAAAAATTTATAGATAAAGAAAATTTTGATATCGATTCCAAAAATGAATCTTGATTGAATGATGTATTATTATTATTCAAAAAAGAGTTGGAGTTTGGTGCACAAATTAATGCACATTTAAATATGTTCTTTGATTCTCAACATATAAACGAAGAAACATTAAAACAACTTAGTGATTTCAGCGACTATAAAATTATGCTACACGATTTCAAAGAAAAATTAAAAAGCTTGGTAACGTTTGATGAGAAAGAAATCAAATCATTGATCAAAGATATGGGAATAAAACATAACAGAAAAGGTAAAGACTTATTTATGCCATTAAGAATTTGTTCAACACTTTCTGAACATGGTCCAGAACTTGCTAAAACAATTATGTTAATAGGTAGAGATAATGTGATTAAAAATATTGAGTCATTAGTATAGGTGGTTAATGTGGAAAAATTTATAAGAGATAATGTTCACGGGGACATACAAATCAAAGATAAAGTAATAATGGAACTTATTAATACAAAAGAATTCCAAAGATTAAGAAGGATTATACAGCTTGGCGGTGGTCAGTTTGTTTTTCCGGGAGCAAACCACACTAGATTTTCTCACTGTATAGGAGTATTTCACGTTTTATCGAAATTCTTGCAAAACGAAGAAATTGCTAAACACATTGATGCAAATGACCAACTTATTTTAAAAATAGCTGGTTTGTTACATGACGTTGGTCATGGTCCTTTTTCTCACACCTTTGAATCAGTTTCAAAAATAAGTCATGAAGAATACTCTATAAAGATAATTTTAGGAAATACAGAAGTTAACAAAGTTTTAAAAATTCATCAAATTAACCCTAAGGATGTGGCTGATGTAATTAATGGAGAACATAAAAATCCAATAGTTAATTTCTTAGTTTCAAGCCAATTAGATGCTGACAGGTTGGATTATTTACTGCGTGATTCTGTAAATACAGGTGTCAACTACTCTAATCTTGATATTGAGTGAATAATTAGAAACGCCAAAGTAAGAGATGGTAAGATAGCATTTCCACCAAAAACTATCAATGCACTTGAACATTATTTATTAGGAAGATATCATATGTTCAAGCAAATTTATAACCATAAGGTATCAACGGGTTTTGATAGGACTTTTTACCTTATGTTTAAAAGAGCAAGATCACTTTATAAAGATAATTATAATTTTCAAAGTTTGTATTTTTTACCTTATATCCTAGAAATTCTAGAAGATAGAGAAATAACTCTGGAAAATTATTTACGTCTAGATGATTACTCACTAATGGAATACATTAAAGCATTTGCGAATGAAAAAGATGAGATTTTGAAAGATTTGGCAAGTAGGATAATCAATAGAAGATTCTTAGGCGCAACCTCCGAAATAACTATGGACAATTTTAATACTATGAAAAAAAACCACGGGGAAGGGGCTGAGTTTTATTTTGAAGTTTTCAAAATGAAACCTTTTATTTTATACAAGGATGAAACCGACTACAAAGACGAAAATATATACATACTCAAAGATGAAAATGAAATAAAATTAACACAAATATCAACTATTTTAAATACGAAAAATGAAAAAAATAATGAAAAAATAGTTTATATTTTCGATAAGGATAATGTAGAATAAAAACTATGGAGGAATAATGATGGCAAATTTAACACCGATTGAAATTACATTCAATCTTTTAAAGGAAAAGCAAGGAGATGCTTCATTTGAGGAAATTTGAAATACAATCTCAAAAGAAATTAATGGCGAAAATGTAAATAAAAATCAAATTATCGCTGAACTTTACACAGATTTAGTATTGGACAATAGATTTGCTTTAACAGCTGATGGTAAATGAGGTTTAAGAGACTATCTTAAGTTCGAAGATGTTAAAAAACAATATGACTACATTGATAAGTTCGAGACAACAGAAGAATTCGATGATATTGACTCTTACGTTCATACAGATATCTTCGATGAAGGAGATACTTTAAAAAAAGGTGTTAAAGAAAACATTATTCATGATACTACTGACACATCAAATGATTTATTCTTAGATTTAGACGATGATGACGATGATGAGGATTACGATGATTAGAATGATATAATATAGTAGTTTGTTAACTACTTTTTATTTTTTAAGGAGATTTAAAATGACAAAATTTATATTTATTACAGGTGGAGTAGTTTCGGGTTTAGGTAAGGGAATAACAGGTAGCTCACTTGGAGTTTTATTAAAACAAAGTGGTATCAAAGTATTTATGCAAAAGTTTGATCCTTATCTTAATATAGACCCAGGAACTATGAATCCTATAGAACACGGAGAGGTTTTTGTAACCAATGACGGTGGGGAAACTGACCTTGATTTAGGACATTACGAAAGATTTATTGATGAAAATTTACGTAAAAGTTCATCTACCAGTGCTGGAAAGATTTATTCAGAAGCTCTTTCTAAAGAGAGATTAGGTGAATTTGGGGGTAAGACTGTACAGGTTATACCACATATAACAAATTTGATTAAAGATAAAATATACAAAGCACAATTAGAGTCTAATGCAGATGTAATAATTAGCGAAATTGGTGGAACTGTTGGAGATATTGAATCACAACCATTTATTGAAGCTATTAGACAAATTAGAATGGAGCAAGGGCATGACAAAGTTATGTTTATTCACGTTGCTTTATTACCCTTCTTAAAGGTATCGGGTGAATACAAAACTAAACCCATACAGCATTCGGTTAAAGAAATGTTAAGCTTAGGGATACAACCAGATGTGATTGTGGCTAGAACAGAAGGGGATATAGATCAAAAATTAAAGGATAAAATCTCTCTGTTTTGTAATATTCCAAAAGAAAATGTCATAGTTTGTAAAGATGTTGAGTCCATTTACAAAGTACCGCTGATAATTGAGCAAACAAACCTTCACAAAATAGTAGCTAAACAACTTAACTTAAAACTTTCAAAAACCGATTTGATGGGTTGGCTACAATTTAACGAAAACATAGCAAGCTCCAAAGAAACACTTTCAGTACATATTGTTGGTAAATATGTAGAGTTAAGTGATGCTTATTTGTCGGTTATGGAGTCGTTAAAAATCGCGGGCTATGATATCAAAAAGAAAATCAAATTCGTATGGGTTAATGCCCGCAAGCTAAATAAAGAGAATGTTGAAAGTTTTCTAAGTGACGCAAAGGGAATATTAGTACCTGGAGGTTTTGGTGAGTCTGGTGTAGAAGGAAAAATACTAGCAGTAGAATATGCTAGAACTAAAAATATTCCATTTTTAGGAATATGTTTAGGTATGCAAGTGGCTTGTATAGAGTTCGCCAGAAATGTATTGAACTATAATGGTGCTAACACAACTGAGTTAGATGAATATACTCCATATCCTATTATAGATATCATTGAAGGAAAGAATAGAGAGAAAATTGGGGGAACACTTAGGTTAGGTGTTTATAAAACAAAGTTAGTAGAAGGAACACTAGCAAAAACATTGTACAGTAGCGATTATGCATTAGAGCGTCATCGTCATCGTTTTGAATTTAATAACAAATTTAAATCAAAGTTTGAAGAAGCGGGGATGGTTTTCTCTGGTATTTACCAAGAAGAAAATTTAGTTGAAGTAATTGAAATCCCAAGTAATGATTTCTTTATAGCATGTCAATATCACCCTGAGTTTACTTCGAGACCTAACAAACCAAACCCATTATTTAAAGGTTTCGTAAGTGCTATCGATAAAGAAAGTAGCAAGAAAACAACGTAATTGTTAGCACACTAGGATTTTAATAATAACCTACACTATAAGTATTTATGGTTGTATAATAACTTTTGGGAGGAAATTTTTTATGTCAAAAAAATATCACAATCGATTAGTTAATGCTAGTCAAATGGTTAAGGATGCACATGCAGGAAAATATGCTATAGGACACTTTAACATAAACAATCTTGAATGAGCGAAGGCGGTTTTAGAAGCTGCTCAGGAGTCAAACACACCTACTATTATTGCTACTTCAGAAGGAGCAATAAAATATATGGGTGGTTTAAAAACCATCGTAGGAATGGTTAATGGATTACTAGAAGAACTTAATATTACAGTTCCAGTAGCTTTACACTTAGATCATGGTCAATCAATTGAAATGGCTAAGAAGTGTATTGAAGCTGGTTACTCTTCTGTAATGTTCGACGGGTCTCACCTTCCCTATGAAGAAAACATTGCAAAAGTTAAAGAATTAATGGCTTTTGCAAATGAGCACGAAGTTTCTGTTGAAGCAGAAATAGGTTCAATTGGTGGGGAAGAAGACGGTGTTGTTGGTGAAGGTGAACTAGGTGACCCTAAACAAGCAGCTGAAATGTCAACCACTGGAATTAGCATGCTTGCAGCCGGAATCGGAAATATTCATGGAAAATATCCTGAATGATGAAAAGCATTATCTTTTGAAACATTAGAAAGTTTACAAGAAGCTTGCAACCTACCAATGGTTCTACATGGTGGTTCAGGTATCCCTCAAGATCAAGTAGAAAAAGCTATCAAATTAGGTATTTCTAAGATTAATGTAAACACTGAGTTACAATTATCATTTAGAGACGCTACTAGAAAATACATCGAAGATAAAAAAGATTTAGATGATGACGCTAAAGGATTCGATCCAAGAAAACTTTTAGCGCCAGGATATAAAGCAATAAAAGAAACTTTCTTAGAATTGACAAAAGTATTTGGGAGTCAAGGAAAAGCAAAATAATAACCATAGCAAATATTAAAAAATTATTAAATTTTTAAATATTGGAGAGTGGTTTGAATGCATCTTACTGTTGAAGAGAAAATCAAAATTATCGAGGACTTCAAGAAATCGGGGGCAACTGCTATTCAGTTTGCGCCCACTAGAAATATAAGTGTAGTATCACTTAGAAACTGAATGAAAAAGTATAAAGACGGGGGCAGAGAAGCCTTAAAGACTAAATACGAAAAATAAACAAAAAAGCTAATTAATTAATTAGTTTTTTTGTTTATATGGTATTATTATTTTTGTATTGAACTTAAAGTTATTTAAAATAAAAGGAGATAAAAATATGCCTAAACTAAATGCACACCCGCAATACTTTCAAGCTAAGTTTGTTTGTACAACTTGCAACAATGAATTTATTTCAGGTTCAACAAAAGGTGAGGAAGTAAGAATAGATACTTGTTCAAACTGTCACCCATTTTACACTGGTAAACAATCTTTTGCTAACGCAGAAGGTCGTGTTGAAAAGTTTAAAGAAAAATTTGTTAAAAAAGACGCTAAAGCTGCAGAAAGAGAAAAAGCAAGTGCAGCTCAAAAAGCAGAAAATGCTAAAAAATCAAAAGAAAGTAAATAATTTCTTACTTTGCTAAAAAACTAGGATTACCTAGTTTTTTATTTTATTTTAAATTGTTATACAATAATATTATGTGGGAAGGAGTTCACCATGAGTTTTTTGTTAAAAAATACAAAGTTTAATAATAAAAAAATAAATTTACAAAATATTAATTTAGATATAAAAAGCTCTAATGTTGTAAGTCTCCTTGCAAGAGAAAGACAGGCTTCAAAACAAATAAAAAATATCTTAATAGGTAATCATTCAGTTAAAAGTGGTGTTTTTAAAATTGATGGATATGACAAAGTTAATAAGCAATGAACAAAAACAAGAGTATCTCTAATAAAACCAGGGAATAGATTTTTTAGACAATGACCCGAAAAGTTTTGATTGTATTTTTCTCTTTTATTTAACAAAAACTTTTATACTGAAGCAAAAGTTAATTATTTAAACAGCAAATATTCTTTTCTTTCTTTCTCTACCTCTAAAAATAATGAGACTGACCTTTCAATGAGAAGAAAAGTTGAATTGATGATTGAAAAGTTTATTGATGGATCTATCGAAGTAGAAGAACAATGACTTTCAGATTTCTTAAAGCAAATTGTTACCTTTAATGACTCAAATTTAGAAGAAAGGTATCCTAACCTAGCAGAACATATAAAAATTATAACTAGAGATTACTTTTATTTAAAAGAAAAAACAGCCAACTTAGAACTTTTTCAAAACTTCTTGCAAAGTCTTTGGGACAAAGTCTATTCTTTTATAGATCTTAATTCATTATGTACTTGCGAATATAATGCTAATAAATCAAAACAAAAAAGCATTAAGAAAAAGGCAAAAGAATTGAACTTCAGACAACATATCTATCTAGTGCGAAAGCATTTAAAAATAATTGATGTTAAAGTAGGTAATGTTAAAAGTAAAATAGAAAAAAACAAAGTTGTTCTAAAAGGGTTAGAAAAACAGATTAAACAAGAGCTAATAAAATTTAATTACGCAAAGCAAAAGAAGGTTAAGACATTAGAAACATTCTTCTCTTGAAGACAGTTAGTCCAAGACCAACGTTACGAGTTTAGAAAAAAACAAGAAAAAATGTTTTATGATGCATTGTTTGATGAGTCAACAACCTTAAGGGGTAAAATAGTTGAAGTAATGCACAAGTACCATAAAAAAGTTTTAGATGATGATGTTATGGATGGTGACTTCAATAAATTTAGAGAAAAAAAACGTGAGTTAAAAAATAAAATAACTTCAGTTTATAAGCAGGCAATAACGTGAACCGATACAACGGCAGAAGATCTCGGGATATCTTTCAACTTATTGAAAAACTCACTAAAGTTTAGTGCGATAAATAATATACAGTTCAAACTTTTAAAGTCAGTTTATTTGAACAAGTACAATATTGTTTTTTATAATGTACTAGAAAAACTTTCTTACGATGAGGCAGAAGAAATTATAAATGCAGCAAATAATTTAAAAAAACTAAATCCTAAATTCACAGTTGTGTTTATTGAAAAGAGTATAAATAAGTTACACAATGTTAAAGAAGATTTTGTGTTAGTGGAAAACTCTTTCATAAAGAAAACTAACTTAGAGAATCTTTTAGGGGAAAGTTGAAGCACTTATGGAAGTGATTTCTTCATTGATAAGAATAGAGTACCTTTCACTTATGATGGCAAAAACTTGAGAGTCGATAATCAAAAGTTGAAACTTGAAACCAAAAGCCTGCCGTTAAAAGGCCAGATATTGTTGAATCCATTCGAGATTTACACTAATAAGAAAGACATAACGGGTCATTATTTCGAGTTCCAAGGAGAAATAAGTAAAAACAATATTTTCATAGACAGAGAAATGTATGAAGTAGTTTTAAATAACGATGTAAAACTTTTGTTTTATTCACCTAGGGGTTATGATATAGGTGATAAGGTTAAAGTATATTTTAATAACAAAGCGATTCTTAAGGCAGTATAGGAGACTAAAATGATTACCGAAACACAGTCTAACAACTTAATAAAAAAAATAAAAACATTTGATACTATAATAATTGCAAAACACATCTCTCCTGATTGGGATGCCCAAGGAAGCGCATTGGGGTTGAAGCATATAATACAAGATAATTTTTCTGATAAGAGCGTTTATGTTGTTGGAGCGAAATTGAACGAAGCTGCTAACTTTGAAGATGAGTTTACAATTGATGAAACAACTTTAAATAACTCCCTTTTAATCACTGTCGATGTTGCAAACTTCGATAGAATTGATTATCAACACAAAAACAATGTAAAAGAGATTTTTAAAATAGATCATCATTTAGAGTCAGATAATTTCACGGAAGACAAGTTAGTTGATGATAAAGCAATATCTTGCACGCAAGTTATTTCACAATGAGCCTACTTTAATAAACTAAAAGTTTCAAAAACAGCGGCTGAATTTCTTTATTTTGGTCTAATTACAGATTCAGGAAGGTTTTTATACAGAAACACTTCTGCTGAAACTTTCGAAGTTGCAAGCAACTTGTTGCAAGAAAATATAGATATAACAAAAATTTATGATGATTTATATCTTAAAAACTTAGTCGTTGTTAAATGATTAAATAAAATGTTTCTTAAAGCAAAACAAGTAAAAGATTATCCGATAAGTTATATAGTTATAAAAGATAAGGATCTAAGAAAAAGCAGTATTAGAGAAGAAAAAATGAAACTGGCTTTGTCAACAATGTCAGGAATTAAAGAAATTGATATTTGGTTTCTAGTTTATAAAAATAAATTGGGTGAGTTAAAAGTATCATTAAGAAGTAGAAACTTTGATATAAATAGTGTTGCTATAAAATATAACGGTGGTGGACATAAATTAGCATCTGGTTGTAAACTCACTTCACTTAAAGAGTTGAAACTTTTGATAGAAGATTTAAAAAAACTTATAAATAATAACATATAATTTTAAAGTCAATTAAGAATTGGAGAAACAAAATGGATTATAGAATCAATCTTAAGTCAAAAAGAGGATGAATAGAATTAATCACTGGGTGTATGTTCGCTGGTAAAACAGAGGAATTCATAAGAAGACTTCGCAGATATCAATATGCTCAACAAAATGTGCTGGTTTTTAAACCTGATATTGATAATCGATATTCTAAGGAAGATGTGTTTTCGCACTCGGGACTTAGTATTGAATCAATTAAGGTAACAAACAGTGAAGAATTGGAAAAGATTTTTCTTGAGGAAAGCGCTAAAAAGAATGTAGATATAGTTGGGGTGGATGAAATACAATTTTTAGATACAAACATAGTCGAAGTTTTGTCACGATTGGCTGATAAAGGTATAATAGTTATTGCTAATGGTTTGGATAAAGATTTTAAAAATAATCCATTTCAAAATGTTGATCGCCTATTAGTGCAAGCTGAATATGTTGATAAGTTAACCTCTATTTGTCACTCTTGTGGTGGTAATGCGAACCGAACTCAAAGAATTATTAATGGAGAACCAGCCAAAGCTAACGAACCAATTGTGTTGATTTCTGCACAAGAGAAGTATGAGGCTAGATGCCGACACTGTTACATAGAACCAAAATAGGAGAATTTAAAATGAACAAAAAAACAATTGAAGCTTTAGATATCATGGAAGAACGTGTAAAAACTATTGATAACGAACTTCAAAAAGAAGAAAACTTAAGGGACATCAAGTTGTTAACTGAGTTAAATAAAGAACGCTCTAATTTAGAACAGCCCGTTCAAAAATACATGGAGTATAAAAAAGTAGTGTCTGATCTTCAAGAAGCAAAAAGTATTTTAGATAATGAAAAAGATCCGGAGATGAGAGAATTAGCAAAAGCTCAATTAGACGAATCTCAACATAACACTAAGAAGTTAGAAGAAGAAATTGAACTACTGTTATTACCAAAGGACCCTAATGATGACAAAAATGTAATTTTTGAGATTAGGGGTGCAGCAGGTGGAGATGAGGCGAACATTTTTGCAGGTGATTTATTTAGAATGTATACAAAGCTAGCTGAAAAAAATAATTGAAAAATAGATATTTTAGAAAAAAGTGAATCAACAGCAGGGGGATTTACACAAATTTCTTTTCTTTTAAAAGGTACTGGTGCTTATTCCAAAATGAAATTTGAGTCCGGAAGTCACAGAGTTCAAAGAGTTCCCAAAACAGAATCTAAAGGTAGAATTCAAACATCGACAGCCACAGTTGCAGTTCTTCCAGAAATGAGTGACGTAGAAGTTCAAATAAAAGCAAGTGATCTAAGAATTGATACATTTAGAGCAAGTGGAGCTGGTGGACAACACATTAATACTACTGACTCAGCGGTACGAATTACTCATATTCCGACTGGTGTTGTTGCATCTTCACAAGATGGAAGAAGCCAGCATGATAACAAGGATATTGCAATGACAATGCTAAGATCAAAAATTTATGAAGCAGAGTTAGAGAAACAACAATCAGAGGCAGCTAATATGAGAAAAAACGCCGTTGGTACAGGAGCGAGAAGTGAGAAAATTAGAACATATAACTATGCACAAAATAGAGTAACTGATCATAGAATTAATTTAACACTTAATAAGCTAGATCAAGTGATGGAAGGAAACTTGGAAGAGATTATTACAGAATTAATAAATAACGAACAAAAAGAATTGATTGAAAAACACATCGAAGGAAACTAACTCATGGTTATAAAAGATCTATTAAGTTCTGAACAATTATCGAATATTGATTTTAAGGTGATTAAAGAGATATTAATGGTCTTAAATAAATGATCTGCAAATGATTTCTCAATAAATAATACTATTGAGAATAAAAAGTTAGATCTTTTTTTTGAATACATAAATCAATTTAAACAAGGTATTCCACTAGAATATATAACTAAAAAGAAGTATTTTTATGAAAGCGAATTCTACGTGGATGATAGAGTGCTAATACCAAGGGTAGAAACTGAGATGCTTGTTGAGGAGGCCCTTAATTTCACTAAAAGTGGTAATTTAGTCATAGACGTTTGTTGTGGTAGTGGTTGTATCGGGTTAAGTCTAAAAAAGAAGTTTCGAAATATTGAACTTTGATTATCAGATATATCATCAAGTGCACTTGAGGTAGCAAAATACAACTCCGAAATTTTAAATATTGAGGCAAATCTGATAAACAGCGATTTTTTAGATTTCATATTTGAACTTCAATTAACCCCAGATATTATTTTGATGAATCCACCATATATAAAAAAAGGTGATGTAAACGTTGCGCATTCAGTGAGTAAATTTGAACCGCATCTAGCCCTTTTTGCTGTGAATGATGGTTTGTACTTTTATCAAAAGTTGTTTGATCTTCTTGATAATTTATATAAAATAAATAAAAATCTAATAATAATATCTGAGTTTGGTTTTCAACAAAAAAACGGAATTGAAAAGTTATTCAAACATAAAGTAGTAAAATATAAAATAGATTTTAAAAAAGATTATTTTAATAACTGAAGATATTTTGTTATTAGTAAGTAGGTGAAAATATGAAGGATACTTTTATATCAACAAGAAATTTGAGTAAAAAAAACTTATTTAAAAAATCTTTTTTTGCTTGTTGTGTATTCATGCTTATATCGGTTCCTTCATTCACATTTATCGGGATTTTTTATTCGAACAAAAATCTTTTAGAGTATTTTGAAAATTACCAAACCATAATAAAATATTTTGGTGATGATGTAACTCCCTCAGAGAACTTAATGAAAACTTTTTTGTGAACAGGATTTGCATTGTTATTATTTTCGATTTTGTTGTTGTTTTTGATGCCATTCATAGTTTTAAACAAAAGAATGAACCTTCATGTTAAAGCTTCATATTTTGGTATTTTGATGCTCTTTATTATTCTTTCTGTCTTTGCATTCTCTGTTGCAGAATATTATTATTCTTGTTTTTACGATCTTTTTATATTTATAGCAAAAAGTAAAAACCTTGACTCGATACATAGTGATTTAAAAGATTTATTTAACACGTTCACCGCAAGTTTTGGAGATGGTAATGGTAAAAAGTATCAATGAACCACAACAATCTCTACTTGATGATTTAATTTATTTAAGGTAATGGTTATAATAATATTCTTATCTTTATTCAGCAACAATGTTATGAATTCGAATGAGTCTAAAAAAACAGAAAACTTAGTACAATATCTATCGACAAGAAAAACTGGTGTTGGACAAAGTAAGTTAGTTAACTTGTTAAATAAACTTACAATTAACAATAATAGAAATATCTCATTGTGACTAATAATTGCTTCGTTTCTTGTTTTTATACCTCAACTTATTTACATAATAAGCTTATCAGTTACCGATGGAGAAATATTATCACTTTTGAATTGAACATATATATTACCGTCACTAGTGAAAAGTTTTAAATCGTTTGATAGTTTTAATAATTTAGTTTCTAACACGGGTAGCTCATTTTTTATGGTTGCGGTCTTACCAATTATTACGACTTCGTTTTTAATGGCAACTATGTGTATATTCATAATCTTTTATATTAAGGGATGGAAGATAAATAAACTTTTTTTCATTTCACAATTCTCAATCTTGTTTATTGAAATCATATTGGTAGTTGTTGTTAATGCGTACTCTGTATATAAACTAAATTTGCTAGTAGATTTTTGAAACACCGACCTAATAAGTCAAATTAATGACAATAGTCAACAAAAAGAAACTTTAGAAGCGTTCAGAAATATTTTTGGCGACTCATTTTTATACGACAGCAAACAAATAAAGAGTCATATTAATTACCTTTGACTGCCAGGAAATCAATTTATTTCACAAGTTGTTATATCAACTACTTTTATATTTTTTACTTACATAATATTAATTACTAAGATAATAAAAACAAATAGAAAAGAATTTATAATTGACCAATCAAATACAGATGATCAAAAAAATTTTAAAAATAACTCTTCATAGTTTAAAAAACACGAAGAGTTATTTTTTAATTGAGCGAATTTTTTTTGTGAAGAACAGGTAAGCGAAAAGAATCATAACGCTATGATATAATTTATTTGATTATAAGGAGCACTAATGAAATTTTTAAATAGATTCAAAATTAATCAAGCAATCAATTTATTAAAAAAAAATGAAATAATAATATTACCAACCGATACAATCTATGGTTTAAGTTCGATTGTTAATGCAGACAATGCTCAAAAAATAAATGAACTAAAACAAAGTGACTTGACAAAACCTTTAATAATATTAGTCTCAAACTTAAAACAAGCATCTAAACTTATTGAAATGAATGATGATGTAGAAAACTATCTAATGTCAGACTACCCAACAACAGTAATAGCAAAGAGTTTAAAAAACAAGCAGTCAACAATTGCCATTAGAGTTGTAAAAAGAAAAGATATAAAAACGATTATAGATAATGTAGGACCAATTTACTCAACCAGTGTTAATGTATCCGGACAAAATCCACTTTCTGAGAAATCCGAATTATTCACTTTCCTAGGAAAAAATAAATGTTTTTTCATAGGGAATCTGAATAATCCGCCCTCTAGATTAGTGAATATTATCACGAACGAGAAAAAAAGATGGAATATATAATACCAAACTCTATATTCCATTGCAACACTCTTATGAACATTTTGAGTTTTTTTGTGATATAATTACTAGTGTATTTGAAGGGGGGCGACAGTATGTATGTAAATCCGTTTGAAAGAATGAGAAAAAAAAGAGAAGAAGAAGAAAAAGAAAAAATTCGACAAGAAAAAGAGCAACTAAGATTTGTGCAGTTAGGAGCACAAATGGGTTTGTCTCAAGATGACGAGTTAGCACCGTCCTTCATAAAAAACTCTTTTGTTAAAAATACCAGATTGAGTGCGCCGCCTTTTGGGTTAGACTATACTGATTATTCAGTTGACAATACCAACGACTTTCAAAATGACTTCAATAAAAATGTTGAGGGAACTACCGAAAACTTTGTGAACAATATCTCGTTTACGAATGATAAACAAAACAGTTTAGGAAACTTACCTTTTGAAACAGAAGAAAGATTTGAAGAAATAAAAAATAACAATGATTTCTTTGAAACTACAAAAGAAGATTGAAGCTTATTTAATTCATCTGATGAAAGTAATATGATCTCAAATGATATAGAAAATGATTATGAGTTTTCAAAAAATAGAAAAAAAACAACATCAGATACTAAGGTTTCTAATAAGCCTTTAGAGTTTGATACAACTCTCTTAAGCGATGAATGAGACTTTGGATTAAACGATTATGAAACACTAACAACACCAAAGCAAAGCTTTCCTAAACAATTGTCATTTGCTTCTTTCAAAGAAGACTTGAGGAAAAATAGCTTATCTGGAAATTGTTTTTTAATGTTAAGTGAAGATAACGCACCCTATGTTGAGTTGATAAAAAGAACAAATCATATAATAATTGATTTAAAAGATGTATTCATTTATAGTTTGCCTTATCTTTATTTAGTAAAAAAAATAATCAGTGCCTTGCCTTTCTTGGACTTGGACGATAAAAGAACTTTATGAGAAAGAACTTCGTTATTCCTATCAACAACTGAATACGGGAAACAAGCTTCTGAGTCATCAGTGTTGTTAGAAGATTTCGATATCGATAATCCTATAAGTTTTATTTGATCAGAATTTAGCGAAGCTTTTGAAGCATATGAGATTGAAGATATTAATATACCAATAGTTTTGAATAATTTTAAACCTTCAAGTGTTAAACAACTTACAAATACAATTAATTTTATTCAAGTAATATTTGGTGGGGTTAAATCTCTTAAGTTCTTATTAAACATTCCTGAAGCCTTTCTTAAAAAGATAGTGAATGAATCAGAATCTTATGAAGATATTATTAGAGTTGATGGTTATCTATCTTCTCGTCCACCTCAAACTCTTTTCTTAAGAGAGAACAAACCTATTGATCAGTCATCGTCTTTAAGTGAACTAAGCTCAAGGGTTATTGCACCAATCAAATATGAGTTACCTGAACAGAACAACAACTCGTTCGCGGACAAGTTTGTTAATATAGATAAAAAATTCAATTTGGATAAACCCCAACTCGGACTCGCTACAAATCCTGGTTTAAGTTCACAACATCAAATAAAAACAATTGATGCAGATAGTGGAAATAGATATATTACAAATAGTGTTAATTTGTCTAAAGAAGAAACTAATAACACAAGAAACGTTAATTTGGCAAAAACTAAAGTAGATTTATTAAATCCCGCACTAAGGATAAATGTTGATAAGAATTTGCAAAGGAAAAGAGAAGAAAATATCTTCAAAGAAAGAGATGAAGAATTGGCAAGAGTCGAGAAATTTGCTAATACTACTTTCAACCCAGCATTTCTTGTAGACCCAGAAAGCACTTTCGTTCAATTTCAAAATAGAAAACGAAATGACCTTTATCAACAAAGAAAAGATGGCTTAATGATTGACAGCAATGATACAACAAAACCATTAAATAACAATCTCCTTTCAGTTCCTGGTAATTGAAAGGATCTCAATGATTAAGGAGGAAATAGCATGTTTATGTTACTTATTATATTATCATGATCATTAGTGATGCTTGCAAGTCTCGCACTGGCAGGTTATGCAGCTCTTGGTCTTACTTCGTCGTTGTGGCTTACACAAGCAGACATTACTAACCAAACTTTTTTATATAAATTGTTCAATTGATTATCATCTTCACCATTTTCACTACCATTTTTTAGTTTAAAAGAAGGAACTAATGGTAACTTGGTGAACCCGTGAGTACCAACCCCAGGTGGACTTGTATCACTACAAAACGGAAGCGGAGCAGCTGATGGTCTGGTTCAATGAAAGATGTGATTGATATTTGGGATTATGCTTGCAGTATCAATTTATTTATTTGCAATTGCAATTGCTGAGTTTGTTAGACTTAGAAAAAAACAAAAAATATCTAAACCTTATATTAAGTCTGCACTTGTAATATTTGCAGTTGTGGGAATGTTATATGGTCAAGTTATTGTTTTAATAGCATCAGGAATATTCCTGCTATCTTGGTTTATTCTAGAAGCAACAATGTTTGATTCTGAGGCATTAAACAATTACGCTGAAGAGCGAAGCTTAATTTCTCTTTATCATGAAGAGAAAAAATTTGAAAAAGAGGTAAATAGAGAGGGAAAGTTAACAGGCAACGTGGAACAAAAGAGTCAAAAATATCTTGAAGAAACAAAAAAGGCTCAAGAACAAAATGAAAAAGCAAAAACAAATGATAGTTCTGCGTTGCCAAACGACAATAAATCTATGCAAACATCTAAAGCAAAACGAGAAAAAGCATACTTCAAATGAAAATTATATAAAGATCAACTAGAAAAATTCAGAGCCGAGATTGAGTCATTAGACTCTTCAGAATCAAGTTCTAAAAAGGAAAGGTTTATTTCAAAATTTAATAATCGTGCAGCAAACTTAAATATGTTAGCTAAGAAACTAAATTTACCAGAAAGTTATTTAATAGATTATTTAAATCATGAAATAGATTTTGAAAAAAGTAGCAGAGTAAGTTCAGAAGATTTACAAATCGCTTTTATTGAAAAAGAAAACGAGTCGTCATCTGAAATAATCCAATATGAACCTAACGCGTTTGAGGATGAAAAACAAGAAGTCTCATTGAATGAAATTTTAAATACAAGTTTATCTTTAAACCATTCGGAGCAAAAATATGGACGTAATAAAACCAAAATTACTTCGTCAGGTGTAGATAAGAAATTAGAAGAAGATGAACTAAAAGATCTTGTAACTAAGTCTTTTGAAAAACAATCACAAATGTTTGATTTGAACGATATCTTAGATAAAAACGAAGATTCTAAATTAGAGGAATCTGAAGAAGCACAAGCAATTCAGTCGGTTTCGAACGAACAAATTGAAGAAATTAATCAAAACAACGATGAGAATTTATGAGGTCTGACTGAGATTCAAGATGTAAAAACCAACAAAATCAAAGATGTTTATAAAGATTTTAACTTTAAACAACCTGACCTTATTTTTACACTTGCTGAAAAATCATTGAATAAAGAAAAGAAAAGATTGAATAGTTTATCAAAAACACCATTTGTTATGCAATCAAACCAACTTAATGATCTAAATTATCAAGATGAAGACAAAAAAGAGTTTGCTTCTGATAAATTAAGAGAACTTAATAATGTGAAGTTAGAAACTGTGGGGAAACCTGATGAGGTTCCAAATACAACTTCAAACAATAATATCTTAGAGAGACAAGAAGACTTAGACGATATGAATAAACTTCTTCAAGCGAGAAAAGCTTATGCTATAAATATGGATATTGATGAACTCAATACTACTGAAAATGATTTAGTAAGTAGCGAGAAAGATGTCTACAACGATTTATCTTTAAGCAACGAGACAACTTTAGGCAACTTACAAAAAGATGTCGACCACAGCTCTGCGTATGACTTAAGTAAAGTTACCAAGGAGTTTGAAAACTTAAACCAAATGGAACATAATTTGAATCAAGAAATAAAAAACTTACAAGAAATTGTAATAAATCAAGGTAATTTATTAGTGAAAGATCTTGAAAAGAAAACCTCAGAAATATCATCAATAAATAACATGAAGTTCACTGAGTTAGAAAAAAGAATGAAGCGTTTGGAATCAACGCTGCCAACATTATCTAACAACGAAGGCATGGAGAGTATTAAAAGCGAAGTTTCAAGAATTGTGAATAAATTAGAATCTATATCTAAAACAGTTAACGTCTTAGAGAGCACTTCCTCAAACTCTATGTTAAGCACGTTGTTAAAAAAACATCAATACAATCGAAAATAAATTACCTTACTTTCGATTGTATTTTTTAAAGGAACTTATAATGATAAATGATATATCAGATTTAATTGCATTAGATGAAAGCAACAAATACATTTTGATTAGAGAAATAAATAGCGATTCTTATGTTGAAAAAAACTTAAGCACTCACATCGTCAATGATGTTGTTTGCTTAAGTGAAATTAATGAAGCATTGAATAAAGTTTTTCCATACTTCCCGATAAAAAATACTTCAATTGTAGATTCTTCAATTAATCAAAATCAATGTATAAAAGAAATTATTGAAGCTAGTATTTTACAAAGGAGTGGACCAAAAGTTAAACTTGTCACAACTAATTGTAATGTTACAACACATTTAAATCTCGCCAAAAGATATATTACAGAAATCAATAATTTTATTTACAAGTACAATATTAAAAGAATTTATTGAAGTCCAATAATGTGTTACTTCGGCGAAGATATGAATTATTTTGGAACAATTGATCTAGTTCTGGATAATGGAAACTCTTTCTTTATAATAGGAATTAAAACTAGTAGAACAAATTACAATGAAAGATATAGTTCACAGTTATTTCTCGAAAAGAAGATGTTCGAATATTGTACTGATAAAAAAATAGCAAGTGCTTTTATATTAAATGTAAAAGCACCCCAAGTTTGATTTGAATGCAAAGACTTGGACAAAAAAAGCATTTTCAAACTTCAAAATTATTTTAAAAACCTGAAGGACTAAAAATATCAGCACTTGACTATTAATTAAAAACATTTAGAATTAATACTATATTTAAAAACCAAGGAGAATTATATGACTAAAGAAGAATACAAAGACAAGATAGCTCATATCAAGGAAAAAAGAGTAGCTCAAGAAATTGAAATACAAAAGTGTAAAGAAACCATCAAAGGTGCAAAACTTGATATGAAAATCAAAAAAAATGAATTAAAAAACATAAGTAGCGAGCTAAAATTATTAAAAAGTAAGTGAAAAAAACAAGAAATGTAGAAAAATAGAAGCTTTTAGCTTCTATTTTTTTATGAAAAGAAAACAATTTTAGGGTGCTTTTCTTTTAGCTCTTTCTTTATTTGCTCAAACCCCGCTTTTTTAAGATTTCTATTATAATCTTTCATTGCCTTTTTTCGTACTTTATTGGAATTAATACCTAAATATATAAATATAGGGATAATTATTATAAATGAACAATATAAAAGAAATGTCCAAAACCCATTAGGATAACTTTTATTTTTTAAGTAAATCACATCTGCTTTTGCACGCAAAACCTCAACCATTATCTTGATTCTCGCTTTTTGTTCTTTGTAAAATCTAGCAGCATCCCTCATAAAGTTTTCTAAATAATACAGTTCATAAGCACTAAGTCCATAAAAAGCTTTTTCTTCTACATCTTGAACCGAGATTATTGGTTCTGGTTTATAAGTTAAATCAATAGTAGCAGTCGATTCCTTAGATTCAATTATCTTTTCCTCTTTTGGGATTGAAATATTTATGTACTTAAGATTTTTATTTTCTATTTCTAAATTTCTTTCTGGTTTATCAGTATTAACTATCGGTGCTATCTTTTCCTCTTTTTTCATGTAGTCTCTAATGTCTATTGTTGGTTTGACAGGTGGTACATTTGTTGGTTTGACAGAGTCATTTTTTAGGCTAATATTTAACTTACTTTTATCTAAAGTTTCTTTTTTATCGAACTCTAACTTTCTACCATTGGCCATTCAGTTATTATCTAGAAGATCTTCAATGTTGGATTGTTTCTTTTGTGGTGCATTTCTAGGCTGTATAGTGTTTTGTTTAGGCAAAGCATTCTTTACGAAAGTTAATACATAATCAGTCTCATGGTCGCTATTAGATTTAGTTTGACCTTGTATTTGCAAATTATCTTCAAAGTATAACTGTAATATGATATATTTTGTTGTTGGATTAGCAACTAATTTTGTAGGCATCGCATTATATAAGTTTTGAACACTAATTGTTCTGTTATTTCTAATGATACCAAGGATTTGCTCTTTAGCTGCTAGATACTCCGCAGAGTTGCTTCGAGTTTTAAAGTTTTCACCACCGCTACTTGCTATATTCTTGCTTTTCATTACATTGTTTCTACAATAATCCGCTCAGTTTAAAAAATTTATTGAGTTTGATTCGCCTCACACCATTTTTAACACCTCTTTGTAATTCATTATAATATGAATTTATAGTAATATATAAAGTATAGAAAAGAGATAAAAATGAAAGAAATACACCAAATTAAGTATGAACAAATTATTATTAATCGTGTAAACACAGTTTATCAAAACTTTCGAGAGAATGTTAGAAACGATTTTCTAGTACCTAAAAATATACTTGAGAGCTTCGAAAGCCTACAAACCTTTTCCAAACGAGCGGATATCGAACAGTTTGGTATTGGATTAGATAAAACTTTAAATGATTGGAAAACAATCAATGAGAATTCAGAACAATTAATAATAATTAATCATTTTCTTTCGATATTACAAAATGCTGTAATTGTATTATTATCGATTGATACGAATCTAAAAAATGAAAAGTTAGGCACAAGCATTATAAAGGATAAGGCGGGAGTTGATGTTGTGTTTGCAACCGCTGTTCAAGCAGTTGGTTTTAAATCCAATGAATTATTAGAAAAATATGAAAAACTAGATCTAAAAAAAGACGAGAAAAATCTTTTCAAAAACCTAAACGATCACATCATACATATAACTAATTTGGACTCTCACGGAGCTTTTTCGAAAGTTGTTGAGAATATTTTAGAATTTAATTTGAGATACAACAAAGCCTACAAAGAACTATCAATACATAATACTGATGACCTATCTCAAAAAAGAATAGAGTTATTTATGGATTATATGAACACATATTACCTATTTTATTTTCTTTTAGATTTATTACTTCAATACCCTCTTAACGAAGGTATGATGACAAATACACAGTACACTAACTTAATACCAAATATAAATTTATATAATTAACTTTTTATTCATTATCAGCAATTTTAATATATAATATATTTTGTGTGTTAACAATACACTCGGTATTGTGGAAAGGAGGAAACTAAATGGCAACAATTAATCAATTAGTTAGAAAACCCAGAAAACCTAAAACTTTTAAAACTAAGGCGCCAGCTTTAAATAGAGGTATTAATACACTTCTTAAAAAAGTAACTAGAATCTCATCGCCTCAAAAAAGAGGTGTTTGTACAAGGGTTGCTACAATGACACCTAAAAAACCTAACTCAGCCCTACGTAAATATGCTAGGGTAAGATTAACAAATGGTATGGAAGTTACCGCTTATATACCTGGTGAAGGTCACAATTTACAAGAACACAGTGTTGTTTTAATACGTGGTGGTAGAGTAAAAGACTTACCGGGGGTTCGTTACCATATAATTCGTGGTACACTTGATACAACCGGTGTTAATGGTAGAATGCAATCTCGTTCTTTATATGGTACAAAAAAACCAAAAGCTAAAAAATAAATCGATTAATTAACATTAATTAAATAAGAAAGGAGTGAATTTATGCGTAAACATCAAGCTGAAAAAAGGGATGTTCTTCCTGATCCAGTTTATAATTCAAAATTAGTTACTAAGGCAGTTAATAAAATCATGTTGGATGGTAAACGTGGGACTGCACAACACATTCTATATAAAGCATTCGAAATTATTAAAGAAAAAACAAACACAAATCCGATTGAAGTATTTAATAAAGCTATAGAAAATATAAAACCTCATTTAGAATTAAAAGTTCGTCGTATTGGGGGAGCAAACTATCAAGTTCCTATTGAAGTTTCTTCTGAAAGAAAAGTTACATTAGCATTAAGATGATTAATTAATTATTCAAGATTAAGAAATGAAAAAGAAATGATAGATAGATTAGCTAATGAAATTATTGATGCATCCAACGGAGTTGGTGGATCAGTAAAAAAACGTGAGGATACTCACAAAATGGCGGAAGCTAACAAAGCATTTGCACATTATCGCTGATAATAGAATAAAAGGAGAGAATAAATATGCCAAGAGAATTTAGTCTAGATAGGACTCGTAATTTTGGAATTATGGCCCATATAGACGCCGGTAAAACCACAACAACAGAACGTATCTTATTTCACACAGGTAAAATTCATAAAATTGGTGAAACACATGAAGGTGAATCACAAATGGATTGAATGGCTCAAGAACAAGAACGTGGAATAACAATTACTTCTGCTGCTACAACTGCTTTTTGAGCAGATCACCGCTTTAACATTATTGATACTCCGGGACACGTTGACTTCACAGTTGAAGTTGAAAGATCTTTGAGAGTCCTTGATGGAGCAGTAGCAGTTTTAGATGGTCAAAGTGGGGTTGAACCCCAAACAGAAACAGTTTGAAGACAAGCAACAACTTACAAAGTACCAAGAATTGTTTTTGTTAACAAAATGGATAAAACAGGAGCTGACTTTCTTTACTCAGTTAAAACAATCGGCGAAAGATTAGGAGCAAAAGCTTCTCCCATTCAATTACCAATTGGGGCTGAAGATCAATTCTCAGGAATCATTGATTTAGTTGAAATGAAGGCGTGAACCTTTGACGGTGCAGCTGACGAAATCGCTAAAGAAATTGAAATTCCTAGTGACTTAAAAGAGTCTGCAGAGGAATTAAGAGCAAACTTAATAGAGGCTGCTGTTGAATATGACGAAGAATTGATGGTTAAGTTCCTTGATGGTGAGGAAATAACCATTCCTGAATTAAAATCAGCAATAAGAAAAGGTGTAATATCTGCTGAGTTTTTCCCAGTGCTTGCTGGGTCTGCATTTAAAAATAAAGGTGTTAAATTACTGCTTGACGCAGTTGTTGATTATTTACCATCACCATTAGATGTTCCTTCAATCAAAGGTACACTTGAAGATGGTTCTGAAGCATTTAGACATCCAGATGATGCTGAACCATTCTCTGCACTTGCTTTCAAAATCATGACTGATCCATTTGTTGGTAAGCTAACTTTCTTTAGAGTATATTCAGGTGTACTTTCAAAAGGTAGTTATGTTTTAAATGCTACAAAGGATAAAAAAGAAAGAGTTGGTCGTTTATTGAAAATGCACGCCAACAATAGAGAAGAAATCGAACAAGTATATGCTGGGGATATTGCTGCAGCTGTTGGATTAAAAGATACCACAACAGGTGATACTCTAACAGATGAGAAAAATCCAATAATATTAGAATCAATGATTTTCCCAGAACCTGTTATTCACTTAGCGTTAGAACCAAAAACAAAAGCTGACCAAGAAAAATTAGGTATATCATTAAACAAGTTGTCTGAAGAAGACCCAACTTTTAGAACTTATACAGATGAAGAAACAGGACAAACAATTATCGCGGGTATGGGTGAATTACACCTAGACATCATCGTTGATAGATTGAAACGTGAATTCAAAGTAGATACTAATGTTGGAGCACCACAAGTTTCTTATCGTGAAACAATACGTCAGTCTGCTAGAGTTGAAGGTAAATATGTTAAACAATCTGGTGGACGTGGTCAATATGGTCACGTAGTTATAGAGTTCGAACCTAATCATGACAAAGGTTTTGAATGAGTTGATAAAATCGTTGGGGGTAAAATCTCAAAAGAATATATTAACGCCGCTAGAGTTGGTCTAGAAAACGCATTACAAAATGGTGTAATTGCTGGTTTCCCTATGATAGATGTAAAAGCTACTATCGTTGATGGATCTTACCATGACGTCGACTCTAACGAGATGGCTTATAAAATAGCTTCATCACTTGCTTTGAAGGAAGCTGCTAAAAAAACTAACCCAGTTTTATTAGAACCAATAATGTCAGTTGAAGTAACTGTGCCTGATGAATATTATGGAGACGTTATGGGGAATATTTCTTCAAAACGTGGTTTAATTGAGGGTTCAGAACAAAGAGGAAATGCTCAAACTGTAAAAGCAAAAGTACCATTGTCAGAAATGTTTGGTTATGCAACAGAGTTGAGATCATTCACCCAAGGGCGTGGAAATTATACTATGATGTTCAGTCACTATAACGAAGCCCCAAAAAATATTGCTGAGGAAATTATTAAGAAAAATGGGAAGTAAACTTCTCTATTATATTTATCAAATATAAAACTATTGTATTTTGTATAAAATCAATTAAAATTATTTATGACTTTTTATTATAAAGCCAAAATGAAAGGAATGAAAATATGGCAAAAGAATCATTTGACCGTAGTTTACCCCACGTTAATATTGGGACAATAGGACACGTTGACCACGGTAAAACTACACTAACAGCTGCTATTACTAAAGTATTAGCTTCAAAAGGAGGAGCAGAATTTAAAGATTACGCAAATATCGATAATGCTCCCGAAGAAAGAGAACGTGGTATTACAATTAATACTTCACACGTTGAGTATAAAACAGACAAGAGACACTACGCTCACGTAGACTGTCCAGGACACGCCGATTATGTTAAAAACATGATTACAGGTGCAGCCCAAATGGATGGAGGAATATTAGTTGTTGCGGCAACTGATGGACCAATGCCTCAAACTAGAGAACACATCTTACTTTCAAGACAAGTTGGTGTTCCAGCAATCGTTGTTTTCTTAAACAAATGTGACATGGTTGATGATGAGGAAATGATCGACCTAGTTGAAATGGAAGTAAGAGAATTATTATCTGCTTATGATTTTGATGGAGATGGAGCCCCTGTTATTAGAGGGTCTGCATTGGGAGCATTAAACGGAGACGAAAAATGAGTAGCTAAAGTAGAAGAACTAATGGATGCTGTTGACTCATTTATTCCTACACCTGCTCGTGATACTGAAAAAACATTCTTAATGCCTGTTGAAGATGTGTTCACAATTACTGGTCGTGGTACTGTTGCAACTGGTAGAGTTGAAAGAGGAATCATCAAAGTTAACGAAGAAGTTGAAATTGTAGGATTAGTAGAAACAAGTAAAAAAGTTGTTGTTACTGGATTAGAAATGTTTAGAAAATTATTAGACTTCGCTGAAGCTGGTGATAATGTTGGAGCATTACTAAGAGGTGTTGATAGAAGTAATATCGAACGTGGACAAGTTCTTGCAAAACCAGGAACAATCAAACCACATACTAAGTTGAATGCTTCAGTATATGCACTTACACAAGAAGAAGGTGGACGTCACAAGCCATTCTTCAACAAATATCGTCCGCAATTCTACTTCCGTACTACAGACGTAACTGGTGAAGTACAATTGCCTGCAGGAATCGATATGGTTATGCCAGGTGATAATGTTGAATTAATAGTTGAATTAATTAAACCAATCGCTGTTGAGCAAGGAACTAAATTCTCAATCCGTGAAGGTGGAAGAACAATTGGAGCCGGAACAGTAGTTTCAATTATAGAATAAAGTTTAAATGTTTTACAAATGTAAAACATTTTTTTATACAATAATGTCTTTCCTTTTCGAAAATGTGCTTACGCTTGCTAAAACTTAGAAACGCTTACTATTATAAAGTTAAACCGAAATGTTTTGAGCGGAGTGATATTATGTTAATATGAAAGATTTAAAAGTTCAAAAAGAGTTCAAGGCTATTTGAAAAATTAAAGTATCTAGCAACTCTAAATATAAAAATGCTAGTGTGTCATATGTAAACAATGTAGTTAGTGAACTATCTAAAACTAGAATAATATATGACCATAAAGAAGTATCAATAAACAAAGAAAAAACAGCAGGGGTTTATTTGATATATTCTAAGAAAAAAGAAAATGTAGTCTTAACATATGTAGGAGAGTCAAAAGATATTTTCAATCGACTTAGAAAACATATTTATAACATAAGAACAAGAAACAAGTTAGCTTCAAGAATCTTAACAAAGGAACCAGACATTAATAATTTAAAATTTTTAATTCTTGAAGAAGTCAATGATATAAATGAACGTTTAAAAAAAGAGACTTATTATATTTATGTGTTTCGCTCAAAGTTCACAAATGTTAATAAAAGTCTAGCTAATAAGAAGATGAGATGTGATTTTGGTCATGGAGTAAAAAGAACTTACCTCACATTTAAAAAAGACCTTCCATATTTAGATCTTTACATATACGGTAAATGTCGAAATAAATTATGTACAAATACTTTTTTTATCGGTTAATTAATAATATAACTGAAAAAAAGAGTATAAAAATGTTATTATAAATTTATGATTAAAGAAGGAGAAAAGAATATGGTAACAAATAATCAAAATAATTTTGCAGTTACATTAAAAGCTTGCAATGAAAATAATACAAAGAATGAGCTTATAGTTAAAGAGGCTGGTGTTGGTACTCTAATATCAGAAGAGAAAACAATATATTTATTCATTGGTAAAGGAAATTGTAAATCATCTTTAAGAAAACATTTAGAAGCATTCATTTCTTCTAACAAATATGATATGAATGTTGACGTTGAATCTTTTTTAGAAATGTTTGAAGTTAAGGAAGAAGCTTTTCAAACTGTTGTAGAAACAATAATGTTTGCTGCTCATGAACAAATAGATTTCAAATCTGAAAAAACAAATAGCAAAAATTATGATTTGAAATTCGACTCAGCTAAGTATGGGGATATTTTTGATAAATCTCAAATCAAACTAGAGTACTTGAACTTTGCTAGAGACCTACAAGATTTACCACCTAATATTGGTACTTCTATTGAAATCGCAAATCGAATTGTAAACAAAGCAAAAGAAATAGAAGGTATAAAAATAACTGTTCTTGATAAAAAAGAAATAGAACAACAAGGTATGGGTCTATTTTTAGGAGTAAATGCAGGAAGTTCAGTGGAACCAAGATTGGTAGTATTAGAATATGTTGGAGATCCTTCAAAAACCAGAACTGCATTAGTAGGTAAAGGTATCACTTTTGATAGTGGTGGATACAACCTAAAACCATCTAACTTCTTAGAAAACATGAAATTTGATATGTCAGGAGCCGTGATAGTGTCATCAACTGTAATGGCATTGGCTAAGGCTAAAGCAAAATGTAATGTGGTTTCAATTGGATTGTTAACTGACAACAGAATCGGGGGGAAAGCAACTCTAACCGAATCAGTTATAACTTCAATGAATGGACAAACTGTTGAAATCACTAATACTGATGCAGAAGGAAGACTGGTTCTTGCAGATGGAATTACTTATGCAATAAGAAACGAGAAAGCGGAGAAAATTATAACTGTTGCTACATTAACTGGTGCAATCGCAGTAGCACTTGGTAGATGATTTACTGGTGCATTTTCTACAAATGATGAATTTTACTCAGAGTTTGAGAATGCTTCAAAAGTAGCGCAAGAATCTATATGAAGACAACCGCTGATTTGCGAACATTTAAAAGCAATGAAATGTTCAAAAGTAGCTGATTTAGCAAACTCAGAACCAGGACGCGAAGCAGGTTCATCAACTGCGGCAGCTTTCTTAAATTCATTTGCTGAAAAAAAAGCTTATATACATTTAGATATAGCAGCAACTGCGGACATAAACAGACGTGGTAGAGCTCCTATGACTAGAGCAATGTTTGAATTATTAAATAAATAAAAACAAAACACCAGAAGGTGTTTTTTTAAAAGGGGTTTAAAATGAATAGGAACGAAGCACAGAGTAAACACAAATGAGATTTTAGTGGCATATACGAAAATCATAATAAGTGAAGAGAAGACTCAGTTCTACTTAAAAAATATGTGGATGAATTATCTAGCCTTAAAGGTAAGCTAAATGAAGAAAAAAACTTTTTACTTTATCTAGAACTTGATGAAAAAGTTGACAAACTTAACTCTAAATTAGGTTATTATATTAATTTGATAAATGTAGATTCTACAAATAGTGAACTACAAGAACTAAGCAGTCTATATAACAATGCTTTGAATTATTACAATATAAACACAAGTTTTATAAAAAATGAACTTTTAACTTTAGGAGAAGATTTAATAAATAAATGAATCATCAAAAATAAAAAAGAACATTACTTGTTCAACTTTAAAGAGTTTTTCAGAAATCAAGGTCATATTTTAGAAAAAAGTAAGGAAGAGCTTTTAAGTAAAGTTTCTAGAAGTAGGGAAGCTGTAGCTAATCTCTACGATGTTTTAGCATATGCTGATAAACAAGAAGTAAGTATAAATCACGATGGAAGAGATAAGGTTTTAACTGCAACCCTTTACTACGATATCCTACAAAACTCTATTCCTAATGATCAAAATATTCGACAAAAAGCATGAGAATTATATTTTAAAAATATAATTGATAATAAGCACTCTTTTGCAAAAATATATGAATCTATTTTACAAAAACAGTTCGAAGATGTTAAAGTACGTAAGTTTAAATCAGTCTTGGAAATGAATCTCTTTCACGATAATATTGGAGAAAAGACGTATTTAAAATTAATTGAAGTAGGAGAAGCTAACATAAATATTTTTACAAGGTACTTACGACTATTGAAAAAAAGTTTTAAGCTGGATAAGTTTTTTACAACAGATAAAGACTTAAACTTGGTTAGTGGCTATAATAAAACTTTCAATGTTGATGAAGGCTTAGAGATTGTAAAAGAATCATTAAAAGGTTTGGGAGAAGAGTATTTAAATTATCTATCCATTGCTTCTCAAGACTCAAAAATAGATTACTTTGAGAGTTTGAATAAAATGGATGGAGCGTACTCTTCTGGTGGTAATGGACTAGAACCGATTATATTAATGAATTGAGATGATAAAATCAACTCCGTGTTTACATTGGCTCATGAATTAGGTCACTCAGTGCATACGATCTTTGCAGATAGGTATCAACAATACCCGAATACAGACTATCCAATAATTCTTGCTGAAGTCGCTTCTACATTTAATGAGCATTTATTATTTGATTATCTCTTTGAAAACACAGAAACTAAGGAAGATAAGATTTATCTACTTCAACAGAGAATAACAGACTTGATTGCGACTTTTTTCAGACAAATACAATTTGCTGATTTTGAATACTCGGCTCATAGGTTAATTGAGAACTCTGAACCTGTAACATCCGAGACTTTGATGAATTTATTCAAAGAGAAAGAAGATAAGTTTGGTTATGACTTTTTCGATAACAAAGATCGAAATGTTTACAATTGACCGTTTATTTCACATTTCTTCCACTCACCTTTCTATGTTCATAAATATGCTCTAGATATTGTAGCAAGTTATAAACTTTATACAGATTACAAAAAAGGGGATAAAGAAGGTATTCTAAACTTCTTAAAATCAGGTGGGCATAAGGAACCAATGTCAATTTTGAATGACTGCGGGGTCAATTTTGAGCAATTAGACACGTATCTACCTTTTTTAGCAGCCATGAATGATTATTTAGATTTGCTAGAAGATCTTTTATTCGCAAACGAAAAATAAATAATAAAAAGGCAGACCGCAGTCTGTCTTTTTATTATTTAATAAATTTTAAAACTTCATCTATGTGTGTTAAGTGATTTACATCTAGAAATTCTTTAACTAACTCGAGATTATTTTTTAAGACATAAGTGTTTCTGCGTGTGTCGAAGGGATTAACGTCTTTTTCGTAAGCACCTATTTCTTTAATTAGTTCTTTATCAATATCTGCGATCAGCGGGTAAGTTATTTCATATTCACAAGAAAATTTATCTTGCTCTTTGTAATCATCTCCACTAACCCCGACGATATTATATCCGAGCTCCATAAATTCATTTTTTCTTTTTTCGTATTCTTGGACCTCTAAAGTACAATACCCAGTAAAAGCTTTCGGGTAACAAAACATTATTAAACCTTTTTCACCAGTTAATTCAGAAAGTTTTTTTGTAACCCCTGTGCTAAGTTTATATTCTTTATCTTGTAGTTTCATTTTCTTCCTCCGTAATAATAGTAAACCGTAATAATTAAAAAACTCATTCAGTTTACACTTCTTCGCCTCTTAGCAATTTATCCAAATAATCTCCAACACCACCTTCATCATTTGTTAGTGTTGTTATTCCGTCTGCTACATTCTTTAAATCATCAGAACCGTTTTTCATTGCTACCCCGTAACCTACTTTTTTAATCATTTCGTAGTCGTTCATCTGATCTCCAAAAGCAATTACATCTCTTATGTCAGTATTGTAATATTGTGCTAATATTTCTGAAACAAACCCTTTGTTAGCTAACTTGTTAGTTAGTGTAATCATCGTCATTGATACTTTACTTAAATTACCGTATGCATTACCAGACTGTATTTTGATTGTATTTTTGTACATACTTAGTTGGCGTAATAACTCATCTTTATATTTGTTATCTTTTAAGAATAAAACTACATTCGTTGCTGGACCATCTCATTTATCATAAGGATCTGAAATTAAGTATTCTTCATCTTCATCTTCATCATCTAAATGAAAAAACTTTTCAACAAATTCATTTTTTTCTTTGACAATTGCTTTATCGTAAGACTCTATAAGAATATTTGAAGTACCCTTCATAACTATTGGCATGTTGATAATACTCTTTATTATTTCCTCACTTATAGGTAATACTATTCTTTTAAATTGTCGTTTATACGGGTCGTGGATATGAGCTCCGTCGAAATTCGTTAATAGAGTATTTAATCCTAGTGCTTTGTAAAATTTGATACTTGCTCTATGCGGTCTTCCGGTGATTATACAGACCTTATGCCCATCCTCTTTTGCTTTTGCTAAAACATTAAGAGTTTTTTCGTGTATTTCTTCACCATTGCTTTTTAAAACCGTACCGTCTAAATCAACTAATATCAATCTTTTTTTATTTAAGTGTTGTAATTTCATAATACTTTCCCTCTAGTCATAATTTTATAAATACTTTACTGGAAATTTTTTGAAAAAAAATTTCATTAAATAGAAATCTCACTAATATCACACATATATTTTATTTTATAGAATATAATTTATCTGTATGAAGAATAGATAGGAGCTTATTGTGTATATTTATAAAACGACTTGTGTTGACCCAAGGTATAATCTAGCGATTGAAGAATATCTTACAATGGCAGAAAAGTATGATCAACCCATTTTATTTCTTTGACAGAATGATAATACCATTGTTGTCGGTAGAAATCAAAACTCAGCATGGGAGATAAACTTGCAAAAGGCACAAAATGATGGTGTAACGATAATTAGAAGGAACACCGGTGGTGGTACAGTATTTCACGACTTAGGAAATTTGAATTTTAGTATTATCTACACTGATAAAGATAATAAAGCTGTTTCTCTTTTCTCGGAAATGTTAAAACCAGTAATATCAACTTTGAACGAAATGGGAGCAGCAGCAGAATTCTCGGGAAGAAATGACATCGTTATAAAAGGTAAAAAAATATCAGGGAATGCAATGTGAAAGCATAAAGAGCGTTTTCTACAACATGGAACTATTTTGTTTAACGCAAATTTAGACAAACTTACCAAATATCTAACTGTCGATAGAAGCAAAATTTTATCTAAAAATATTGAATCTATTGCAGCAAGGGTTACTAATGTTAACCAAGAGGTAGAAAACAAGATCGAGATAGATGAGTTTATGAATAGACTAATCGAAACTTATAAAAAAACTGATGATGTGACAGAAATAGTCCTTACCAAAGATGATCTTGCTGCTATCGAAGAGATTTTCAAAAAGAAATATTGCAACCCAGACTGAACTTTCTCCAAAAACGAGACATTTTCTTATCGTAATAAAAATAGATTTGAAGGAAAAGGCACAGTTGAGGTTCTTCTAGAAGTCAAAAAAGGAGTGATTGAGGACGCTAAAATATATGGGGATTTCTTGGGTTTTGCTGGTACAGAGGAACTTGAGGAAAGGTTGATTGGTACAAAATATAATACAAAAGATTTGGAAAAGGTTTTAGAAGAGTTTGACATTAAAGACATCTTCGGAGAAAACTTTACAAACCAAGATATTCTTGATTTGTTAATTCAATAGGAGGAAAAATATGAAATACTTAGGGAAATTTGACCCAATAAAAAATGAAAGAGTAGAAATTATGGATGCCGCAGGTAAAATCGTTAATAAAGATTTGTTACCTGAAATTAGTGATGAAGAACTTGTGGAAGTTTATAAATTAATGAACTTGTCTAGAAGACAAGATGATTTTCAAAATAAAGCACAGAGACAAGGAAGATTATTATCATTTCTTTCTTCAACTGGTCAAGAAGCAAGTGAATTTGGCTATACTTGACCTTTAATAAAAGGTAAGGATTGATTGGCACCAGGTTATAGAAATAATGCAGCATGATTGAAAATGGGTGTACCCATGAGAAATATAATGCTTTACTGAATGGGAAATGAGTATGGAGCTAAATCTCCTGAGGGAGTTAATTGTTTACCACCAAATATAATTATTGGTTCTCAATTCTCACAAGCTGCAGGAATAGCATTTGCGGAGAAATATAAAAAAACAGGAGGAGTTGTAGTTACTACCACTGGAGATGGTGGAATGAGTGAAGGTGAAACATACGAGGCTATGAACTTTGCTAAATTGCACGAATTACCAGTAATATTTATTTGTGAGAATAATAAATGAGCTATTTCTACTCCTTATGCAAAATCAACAAAAGCAATCAACATTGCGGTTAAAGGTATTGCTACTGGAATACCGTCTATAAAAGTGGATGGTAATGACTTTTTAGCTGTTTATGGTGTTGTAAAAGAAGCTGTTGAGTATGTTCGTGAAGGTAAAGGACCAGTTTTTATCGAATGCGATACTTATAGACTTGGTGCTCACTCTTCTTCTGACAATCCAGATATATATAGACCAAAAGATGAGTTTGAGGCTGCCCAAAAAAGATGTCCTCTAGTTAGAATGAAAGCCTACTTAATTAGTAAAAAAGTTTGAGATGATACAAAAGAAGAGGCTCTTAATCAAGAACAAGATGAATTTATCAGATCTGAGTTTGACTGAGCCGAGGCTAACAAAGAGTACAATTTAGAGGATGTATTTGATTTTGTATATAAAGAAAAAACACCAGACTTAGTGAAACAATATAATGAAGCTAAAAGTTTCTTTGAAAAATTTCCTAAACCTAAAGGAGGACACCACTAATGAAAGTATTAAATAATGTAAAAGCGGTCTCAGATGCTTTGGAAACTGCTATGAATAAATGACCAGAAGTCGTTGTTTATGGAGAAGATGTTGGATTTGAAGGTGGAGTCTTTAGATCAACTGAAGGATTGCAAAAAAAATTCGGTGAAGATAGATGTTTTGATGCTCCTATAAGTGAATGTATGTTTGTTGGAGTCGCTATTGGAATGGCATTGAATGGTTTGAAACCAGTCGTTGAGCTTCAATTTGAAGGTCTTGGATGAATGTCTTTACAGAACATATTTGGTCATCTTGGTAGAATGAGAAACAGAACTAGAGGTAAATATCCAGCACCAGTTGTTATCAGAATGCCGATGGGGGGAGGAATTAGAGCGCTTGAGTTACACTCAGAAGCTATGGAAGCTGTTTATGCTCATGTTCCTGGAATTAAAGTTGTTTGTCCATCAACCCCATATGACACAAAAGGTTTGATATTAGCAGCTATCGAATCACCAGATCCTGTTATAGTTTTTGAACCAACTAAATTATATAGAGCATTTAAACAAGAGGTGCCAGAAGATTATTACACTGTACCTATTGGCGAAGCCTTCAAGATTCAAGAAGGAAATGATTTAACAGTTGTCACATATGGTGCCCAAACTGTTGATTGTCAAAAAGCTATTGCAGAACTGGAAGCTAAAAATCCAGATGTTACTATCGAATTGATAGACTTAAGAAGTATTCAACCTTGAGATAAAGAAATGGTTATAGAGTCTGTGAAAAAAACAGGAAGATTGGTAGTTGTTCATGAGGCAATACGTTCTTTCTCAGTATCATCAGAAATTATTGCAACTGTGGCAGAAGAATGTTTTGAATATTTAAAAGCACCACTTATGCGTTGTACAGGGTACGATATAATAATACCTTTTGATTCTGGTGAAGGATATCACCAACCAGTACCAAATAAAATCATTTTAAAAATGGAAGAAGCTTTAAACTTCCAATTCTAGAAATTGTATATTCCATACGGGTATTAAGAAAAAAGGAGAAAATAAATGAAATCTAATAAACATTTATTAAAAATCATATGTCAATAATCAAAGCTTCACCATTAGCTATAAAGATGGCTGCCGCAAAAGGAATTGACATAAATAATGTAATTGGTACGGGTCCAAACGGAAGAATACTAGCATCAGATATTGAAAATTTTGTAGTAAAACCTTTAGTTGAACAAACACAATCAGTTAATGTTGGTGAAGCCCCAACTAAAAAATCTAATATCGATTATTCAAGTCCTACAATAGATGTGCCTGAATTCAATGATCCATTATCTTTTGAATCAAAACCGTGAAATCCAATCAGAAAAGCAACTGTTAAGGCAATGGAAACAGCCCACGCTCAGGTAGCTGGTTTTACAGGTCTTAGAAATGTAGATGTAACTGATTTAGTGGTTTTGAGAAAACAAATTAAAGACTACGCTGATTCTTTGAATATTAAATTAACTTATTTAGCTTTTGTTATAAAAGCTACAGCAATGGCTTTGAAAGAAATGCCTAATTTAAATGTCAGAATTGATCAAGAACAAAAAGCAATCAAATATGCTAGTCAAATAAATATTGGTATGGCTTGCGACACCCCTGATGGTTTAATGGTCCCTGTTATAAAGGGCGCAGATAAACTGAGTGTTTTGCAGATTGCTGTTAAAATAAATGATTTAGCTGTTAAAGCTAGAACTAAAAAACTAAGTAGTAAAGAAATGTCAGGTGCAACATTTACAATTACGAATTTCGGAGCGGTTGGTTTAGATTATGCAACACCAATAGTTAATTTCCCTGAGTCTGCCATTTTAGGGATTGGTACAATAACAAAAGCACCCGGTGTCTTAAACAATCAAATTGCAATTAGAGACTTTATGCCCTTATCAATAACCGCTGACCACAGAGTTATTGATGGAGCCGATGCAGGAAGGTTTTTATCTAAAATAGCAAGTTATTTAGAAAATCCTGCACTTATATTAATAAAAGGAGAATAGTATGTTTAAAGTTAAATTTGCAGACATCGGTGAAGGTCTAACCGAAGGGCTTGTTACCGAAGTAATAGTAAAAGTTGGTGATAGTGTTAAAATGGGTGATCCATTGTTCAATGTAGAAACTGATAAAGTTACATCAGATATTTTTGCACCAGTTGATGGAATAATCTCTAAAATACTTATTGAACCAAATCAAGAAATAAAAGTTGGTGACATTGTAGTAGAAATAGATGATGGTAAGGATTCTCCTGAGGCAGCTGCACCAAAAGTTGACGCCTCAAATGCAGAACCAGTAGAAGAAAATGCCTCTGTAGTTGGAGCGACTCCAGTTTCAAACGAGTTAATTCCTCCTAGAAATGCAACAGCTAGAAGAGTCCCACCACGACCAGATAATGTCCCTCAAAAAGTGATGAGAGTATTAAAAGAATTTAGTCCGTTAGGTGTAGTTCATGGAAACAATGAAACTCCACCTAATGCTCCCAAATTTTCACCAAAAGATCCCACAAAGCATTATGATGTGATCATAGTAGGTGCTGGTGTTGGTGGATATGTTTGTGCTATTAAGTGTTCTCAACTTGGATTAAAAACTCTTGTAATTGAGAAAAATAAATATGGTGGTGTTTGTTTGAATATAGGTTGTATTCCTACAAAAAGTTTATTAAAATCCGCCGATCTTTACGAACAAATCACAAGACATGCTTCTAACTATGGTATAAAAGTTGATTTAAAAGGCGTTAAAGCTGATTGAAAAGCAATTCAAGATCGTAAAAATGGAATAGTTGATAAACTCACAACTGGTGTTAAAGGCTTATTACGTAAAAATAAGGTAGATACAGTTGAGGGAGAAGCAATAGCAATAGACAAAAATAACATCAAAGTAGGGGAAGTAGTTTACACAACCGACAATTTAATTATTGCAACAGGTAGTGTTCCTAATACGTTAAATATTCCAGGAGCAAAAGAAGCTGCTGAAAAAAACTGATTGATAGATTCAACTGGAGCACTTGCATTATCCGAAATTCCTAAAGAACTTATCGTGATCGGTGGAGGTGTTATCGGTATTGAATTTGCCTGCGTTTATAAAAGATTAGGATCAAAAGTCACAATCTTACAATTTTTACCTAAGATTCTTGAAATGCTTGATGACGATGTTTCAAAAGAAATGACAAAGATTCTTTTAGAGCGTGGAAATTTAGAAATAATTACTGGAGCAAATACCAAGGAGTTTAAAGATGGTTCAGTTGTTTATGAAAAAGATGGAAAATTACACACAATTAAAGCTGATTATTGTTTGCAATCAGTTGGTAGAAAAGTAGTAACTAGTGGATTTGATAATTTAGGTATAGAGAAAAACGATAAAGGGCATATAAATATCAATGAGTATTGTGAGACAAATATTGATGGTGTATATGCGATTGGTGATGTTACTGGAAAAATTATGTTAGCACACGTAGCTTCACATGAAGGGCTAATTGCAGCTAATAGAATAGCTCGTAAACTTGGAAACGATAAAGCTGAAGATATTATCATGAACTTTGATAGAGTACCTAGTTGTATATATACCCACCCAGAAGTTGCTTCGGTTGGATTTACTGAGGAACAAGTTAAGTCTAAAAATATCAAGTACCAGGCTTATAAATTTCCATTCGCAGCAATAGGTAAAGCACTTGCTGATGGTAATACCGATGGTTTTGTGAAGATTATTTGCGAACCAGAACACAAGCAAGTTCTTGGTGCACATATAATTTGTAACACTGCAACGGATATGATTTCTGAAATCACAACATTAATGGAATGTGAAGGAACCATAACTGAACTCTCAAGAGCAATACATCCTCACCCAACTTTGAGCGAGGCGATCGGAGAGGCAGCAGAAGCTTTGGAGTTCGGAAAACCTATAAACTTTTAAAAAGCGTATCGCTTTTTTTTTTTTTTTTTGTTGGGCAAATTATATACAGGAAATATAACACCTCTATGCTAAAATTACTTTGTTAATATAAGGAGAAAAACTATGAGAAGTTTAAAAGCAAATGAAATAAGAAATATATGAATTGATTTTTTCAAAAGCAAGGGACATCATTTTCTTGAGCCAGTTAGTCTAGTGCCGGTTGATGACCCTAGTTTATTATGAATTAATTCAGGAGTAGCAACATTAAAACCATATTTTGATGGTAGAATGAATCCACCATCTCCAAGACTTACAAATTCACAGAAGTCAATACGTACTAATGATATTGAAAATGTGGGAGTAACAGCTAGACACCAAACAATGTTTGAAATGCTAGGAAATTTTTCTATTGGAGATTATTTCAAAAAAGATGCAATACTCATGGCGTGAGAACTCCTTACATCAAAAAAAGGCTTTGCAATAGAGCCTAATTTACTATATATTACAGTATTCGAAGAAGACGAAGAAGCCTATGATATTTGAATAAACGAAGTTGGTATAAAAAAAGATCACATTTTTAAAGGAACAAGAGACACAAACTTTTGAGACGTAGGCCAAGGTCCTTGCGGACCAAATACAGAAATTTTCTTTGATCGAGGGCCTATTTGAGATCCTCAAAACTTAGGTACTAAACTTTTAAAAGATGATTTAGAGAATGACCGCTATATAGAAATCTGAAACATTGTATTTTCACAATATAACAATGATGGAAATAATAATTATACAGAGCTTCCAAGAAAAAATATAGATACCGGTGCAGGTTTAGAAAGAATGGCATCAATATTTCAAGATACTCCAACTAACTTCGAAACTGACTTATTCTTTCCTATAATAAAAAAAATAGAAGAAATATGTGAAAATACCTATAAGTACTCAATAGAAAATTACTTTAAAGAAGATAAAAGACAAACAAAAATAAATACTTCATTTAAGGTGATTGCTGATCATATACGAGCTTCTGTATTTGCAATCGGTGATGGTGTATTTCCAGGTAATAAAGACCGTGGTTACATAATAAGAAGGTTAATACGTAGAAGTGCTGTATACGGACAAAAAATCGGTATAAAAAAAACTTTTCTATACAAATTGGTAGAAACCGTTATTGATATAATGAAAGATTTTTATCCATACCTTGTGGAAAAAAAAGAACTAATTATAGATGTTATAAAAAATGAAGAAAATAGATTCGCAAGAACGTTAGCTAAGGGATATGAAAGTTTAGAAGAAATAATCTTAACTGAAAAACGAGTATCAGGAAAAAAAGCTTTGCTACTATTTGAATCATTCGGATTTCCTATTGAACTAACAAAAGAAATTGCAAATGAAATGGGAGTTGTAATTGATATTGAAGAGTTTAATGAATTACTTGAAGAGGCAAAAACACTTGCTAGACATTCAAGAAGAGAAGACAAAGCTTGAAATAAACAATCAGCAATTCTTACTAGTTTAGAAATAAATAGTGAATTTGTAGGTTATGAAGTTGATGAAGTTGATACAACAATTAACTTCATGTTTGAAAATGATGAACCTTTGAATAAAGTTGAAAATCAAATTGTTTTTTTAACTTTAAGCAAGACTCCTTTTTACGCAGAAAAAGGAGGACAATCTTCTGATAGAGGTTACATTATTGATGAACGAGGAAATAAACATATCGTAATAGATGTTCAATTGGGTCCTAATAAGCAACACATCCATAAGGTTGACGTCAACGGTTCATTATCACTTAATGATAAAATAAAAGCCGTAATTGATAAAGAAAAACGATACTATACAATGAAAAATCACTCAGGAACTCATCTTTTACAAGCTGGTATAAGAGAAGTGCTTGGAGAAGAAGCGTTACAATGCGGAAGCTATAATGATGAAAATGGATTGAGAATTGATATATCATTTAACAGACTACCTACACAAGAAGAATTAACAAAAATTCATGAGTCAGTTACTAGAGAAATCAATAATCAAATACCTAGGGAAATAATTTATTGTTCTTTAGAAGAAGCGATAGAAAAACACAAGGCACTAGCCTTGTTTACAGAAAAATATGATAGCGAAGTAAGAGTTATTAAGTTTGGAAACTATTCTTGCGAACTTTGTGGAGGAACACACGTAGAAAATTCAAAAGATGTCGAAGACTTATTAATTAGAGATGTAGAATCTAAGGGAAGTGGTGTGTATCGTTACAATGCACTAACTAGTCACAAAAAGGTAAACGAGTTCATACAAGAAGAATTCCGTAAACAGAAAGAAGAAATTCGCCCTTTAGTTCAAAAGTTTGAAAGTTATAAATTAGTTTTAGCTGATGATAATATTTTAGGAGATATTCAAACAATACTTGCTCTAAAAGAAAAAAGAGAAAATTTACAATTATTAAAAGACAAAGTTAATAAACTAAAAAATGCCTTCAAGTTATATCAAATTAAAGTGGAAGAATTAATTATCGACAAGAAAATAAGTTCTTATAAAGAATTTAAACCCGAAAACAAAAATAACATTAATTTTTTAGCTCTTGAGGTAAGCGAATTAGATATGAAAGAAATGAAAACTCTTTCGGATTATTTACAAAATAAGCACGAAAGACTTGTTTTAGAAATTATCAATAAAAAAGACAATCTTTTTATATCAAGTTGTGATAACTCAATCACAAATGAATATAGTGCAATTGAAATATTAAAAAATAAAAAAGAGTTTAATGTAAAGGGTGGAGGAAATAAAACCTTTGCTCAAGGTAAAATAATAGTTTTTAATAACTAAAATTATTTTAAAATTAAATATTTATTTACCTAAAAAAGTGTTGTAAAAACACTTTTTTATTTATAATAAGTATTAAGGGGAATAAAATGATGAAAAAATTATTAAGTGGACTGCTTTCTGCAGTATTACTGACTTCATCTTCATTGGGAGCAATTTCTTGCTCTTCAAAAGCCGCTAAGGCGAACTTGATGGGGACAGACTTATCAAAAATTGAAGATTATTCATGGAGTAAGGAAGAACCTTACTTTGAAGGATATGATTCTTACAAGTATGATTTACCAAGTAATAGTGTCGAAGATCTTGGTAAACTAGACATTAAAAACAAAAATAGTTACTTAGATTTCAGTAACTTCTCAACTGCTCACAAGATAAAAAGTGAAGTAGAAAAACAAGCAACAACAGGTGTTCCGTTGAACTCTAAGTTTTTGCCTAACGGAAATTTCAAATCAGATTTAGGGTTAGTTTCTAGAAAAGATGTATTTACAAGCATAAATAGTATCAAAGATTGGTCTCCAACGAATGATAATGATGCAAAATACAATAAGTCTAGAATAAAATTACAAAAGACTACAAAAGTTGCTGGTAAATGAGTAAATACTCAAGATGAAAAGATCAAAGAAATGAATATGGCAACTATAATTGAATCCACTTCAAATGAAAACACAATTATTGGTAAAAAAAGAACTTATGAAAGAGGATTTAATAACTATCAATATAATGATATTTTAGTATCTTGAGCAGGGGCTGCATCTGAAGGAATTATTATCCCTCCAGCAGCTAATCAAGTGGAAAAAGCACATTTAAACGGAACTAAAATATTAGGTAACATATTTTTAGATGGTTATCACGGCCTTACAAAATCGATGCTAAAAGACTTTTTAGAAAAAGATGGCAACGGTAATTATATAATTGTGGATAAACTAATTGAAATGGCAGCTAGCTATGGATTTGATGGTTGGTTTTGAAACAATGAACCAAACGGGGCAACTAATAATTTGGTCTTAGATTACAGAATAGTTATTGAGATACTTGAACAATATAGAGAAAAAGTTAAAAAGAGCACAGATGAGAACGTTAAAAACTTATTAATGTTTACATATAAAAACAACGGTACATTAGAAATGAATGAAAAAAAGGCATGTTTTGATATCGAAGCATGTGAATTACGTGAAAATAGTGACTACTTTTTAACTGACTTTTATGTATACCCAAGAAACTCTAAAAAGTACCTAGTGGAAAAAGGGCTTGCTTCTTCGGATGAACGTTTCAATATATTCAATATGTATAATCCAGGTGGTTGAGTAGGCGGTGACATCTTTTATAATCAAAAAAGAATCGGTACTAGAGATGTTAGAGAATTAGCTTATATGCAAAAAAACAACAAGGATTCACAGAATCCAGAATGAGATACTGAAAAGGCATGAAATTCAATCTCTATGTTCGCTTCTAACGTTCCATACGACCTAGCCAGCAGAGAAATGGATTCTCACAAAAATATAAGCAAGATTGATAATGATACTTACGGTCTTGTTGCAGCAAATTCATATGATGATATGCTTTACACAGGAAAAAATAAAAAGTTATCAGAAAATGACAAAGGTTCAGTTTCCTGAAATCCAAATGACGATGAGAGTTTAAAAGATAAAAGTTATGGTGTAGGGAATATAGTTCAAGAGAAGACAGTTCTAAATGACGAAAATCCTTACTTCTTTACTAACTTTTCAACAGGACAAGGACGCAAGTTTGTTTCACAACATAATGGTTCTAGAAAAACAATTGAAAATTATCCTTGAAGTAACACAAATTTAGCGGATGTACAACCAACATATAAATGGATGATTACTAAAAACTCACAATCAGGCTATAGTCCTTCAAAAGAAGATAATGTTGGAAATATTAGTGGGTATTATGATTACTATGACCCTTATATGAAAGGGAATTCGATCACTCTTGGTTCTGGTTACGACAGTAAAGGGGAAATATCTAACGCTACTTTTGAAGAAGGTCAATCATACACTTGAAATATTATGGGTGCAAATTATACAACTGGTGAAAAAGAAATCTCACTTGTTTATAAAGCAGATAAAGATTCAGCAGAGAGTTTTGATATAGCAGTTACATCAACTAGCGGTAATGAATTAGTTAAAGAAAATAAATCTGATAAAGATTTAGGAGACGGTTGACGTCAAATTACTAGAAAAGTAACTGGTAAAATAAGCAAAATCGGGCTTTCTTTTACAGCAAAGAAAAAAGATTTCAAAGTAAGTGTAGGAGAATTATCTGTACAGCAAAGTGAAATAAAAAAAGAAAGTCCAGCAAATACTAAATTAAGCTCTGAATATATTGTTGAGAGAAATAATGATTTGTACAATATAAGACTAAACTTTGAAAATTTATTTAATCCTGATGACTTGTATTCATTTTACGAAGTGTACATAAAAAATGAAAAGAATGAATTGATTAGAGTCGGAGAAAGTAATAAAGATAATTATTACATAAAAAACATCTCAAACAGCACTAAAGAATTGTTTATAAAAGTTACTAATAATGCTGTGTTAAAAGATAAAGAAACTTGAAAAAAAATTAGTTTATAGTAAAGGAACTATCATGATAGAAATCAAAAATGTATCAAAAAAGTTCGGTAAAACAAACGTACTAAACGACATAAGTATAACAATCAATAAAGGAGAAGTAGTTGGACTTCTTGGTTCAAACGGTTCTGGTAAGACTACTCTAATGGAGATCGTAGTAGGTCAACTAAAACCCACATCTGGAACTGTTGAAATAGACGGCAAAAAAGATGGTTACAAGAAAGTTGGTATACAGTTTCAAGAAGGTATTTGACCCAAAGGTTTAAACTGTAAAACACTTATAAAATATTTTAAATCGGACTGAAGTGCGTTCAAGAGAGAAGAAGTTCAAAAGATTATTAAAATTTTTGAAATAGAAGATTTCATAAATAAGGACTTGAATGAACTATCAGGTGGACAAAAACAAAGATTAAATACTTTGTTAGCAGTCTTAAATAATCCAGATTATATATGTTTGGATGAAATGATCACAGGATTAGACTTAAAAATGCAACTTAAATTAGTTGCATATTTTAAAGAGTTGAAAAAACAACAAAAAACGATGCTTATAATTTCGCATATACCAGAAGAAGTTGAAGAATTATGCGATAAACTAATCATTTTGGATAAGGGTTCTGTTTATTATTCAGCAACCATCGACGATGTTAAGAAGAATTACAAAAGCGTAAGGAACTTATTAATAACTTATTATAATGGGGGACTAAAATAATGGTTGAAAAAAAAGATTTTAAAGCTGACTTTCTAAGAGTTAACAAAAAGTTTTTAAATAACTTTTTGATATTATCAACATCAGTATTAAAAAACTTTAGAACCTATGTTTATGTATTTTTTGTACCCATGATATTTGTTGTTTGTTACACCCTGTATGCACACAGAACTTCTGACGAACCGATCAAACCTCATAATTTATTCTTGTTTATGATGATACCTACATACTCTATTGTATTTTTAGTAAACATAACAATATCTGAGTGAAAAAACTCAGTGTTTTTAAAAAGAATACATAGTGCTGGAGTATCTAGATTCGAATTTTTACTAACTATATGAACCTTTACATTTTTATTAGGTTTACTATCATTTTTAGCAGGAGTTATTATTATAAGTATTTTAGGGGCAACTCTTGTTGGTTCGAAAGACGGAAATGCAAGTATTGCTCTAACTTTTCAACTACTTGGATATGATGGGTGGTCGATGATATTATTTTCTGTATCGATGAATATAATTATATGTATTGCTTTAGGAACTATCATTAGTGGTTTAATTAAGTCTGTTGCCATTTCCCAAAGTGTAACAATTGTTTTAACATTATTTTGCATTGTATTTTCTGATAATTTTTTACCACCTTCACTATTAGCACTCAATAAATGGATTGTGTACTTTAGTTACTTAATACCTGAAAAACACCCGGTGTGATTTGGTATGATTGGAACATCAACTTTGTTCTCTTCTGAACCAGCAAAGGAAGTGTTGACAAATATTGAGAGGGTTAGAGCTCAAGGGGCGGTGAGCTTCGGTTTTAACTTATGAATATGTTGCGTAACTTCAATAATTTATCCGAGTCTTCTACTCCTTGGGGGATACTTTTCATTTAGATGAAATAGTAAATAGAAATACTGATTGGAAAAAAATCAGTATTTTTTTTCCAAAAAATAAGCAAAAAATTTGCGTTTTTAGCATTTATGGTTAGAAAATTTATCAAATTTTTTCTGTTTTTTAAATTGAGGAATATTGAATAATGTAGTATTATCAATCTACAACTAAATATTAGAAGTGCTTGGGTTTTGAATCTTATTCCTATTACCAATAGGAAAATTAACATTTATTTTTATAATGATAGTATATTGTTTTTTAAAAACAATATTTAAACATAACTCAAACTTTAACTTCTATAAACCTTACATTTAAGGAAATTTTATAAAATCGTCTTTAGTTGTTCAAATTAGTAAGCGAATTTAGCATTTAATAACGATAAGTATAATAGTATTCGTTTACAGGAAAGGAATATATGGCAAAAAGTAATAATAAAAATAACTACTATGAAAGATCACTTTCTCCATTAGAATATGCAATGAATGGTTTCAGGGGTAAAATGAGATCTGTTAATTGAAATACAATAAACGATGAAAAAGACCTTGAAGTTTGAACTAGAATCACACAAAACTTTTGATTACCCGAAAAAATACCAGTTTCTAACGACTTAGTATCTTGAAAAACACTTAACCCAGAATGACAACAACTAATAACAAGAACCTTTACTGGATTAACACTTTTAGATACTATTCAAGCAACTGTTGGTGACACAGCACAATTACCTCACTCATTAACAGATCATGAACAAGTTATATATACCAACTTCGCATTTATGGTTGCAGTTCATGCAAGATCATATGGAACTATCTTTTCTACTCTTTGTTCTAGTGAACAAATTGAAGAAGCACATGAATGAGTAATTGAAAATGAAGCATTACAAAAAAGAGCTAAAATCTTAATTCCATATTATATGGGTGACGATCCTTTAAAATCAAAAGTTGCAGCCGCAATGATGCCTGGTTTCTTATTGTACGGGGGATTTTATTTACCATTTTATCTTTCTTCAAGAGGTAAATTACCAAATACATCAGACATAATTAGGTTGATATTAAGAGATAAAGTTATTCATAACTACTACAGTGGTTACAAATTTCAAAAAAAAGTTGCAAAACTAGATGCTGATAAACAATTAGAAATCAAAGAGTTTGTTTTTGATTTATTGAAAAAAGTTATAGAACTAGAGAAAAAATACTTACAAGAATTATATGAAGGATTTGGTTTGGCAGAAGATGCTATACGATTTAGTTTATATAATGCTGGTAAATTCTTACAAAATTTAGGTTATGACTCTATTTTCACAGAAGAAGAGACAAGAATACAACCAGAAATTTTTGCTCAATTATCAGCCAGAGCAGATGAAAACCACGACTTTTTCTCAGGTAACGGTTCTTCATATATCATGGGTATTACTGAGGAAACAGAAGACGAAGATTGAGAATTTTAGGTAAGGGGTAATAAAGGTGCATGATGATGTTATAAGAGTCTCTGACAAAGAAGTTGTTAGACCAAAAGGAGAAATACATTTAGTATATTTTTCATCAATATCAAATAACACCCACAGGTTCATAAACAAATTCGATTATAAAAATACACGAATACCGTGTGAATTAACTGAAGAAATCTTAGTGAATGAAGATTATGTTTTAGTTGTTCCGACATATGGCGGTGGCGGTGATGATACCAAAGGCGCTGTACCCAAACAAGTAATCAAGTTTTTAAATAACCCAAATAACAGAAAATACTGTAGAGGGGTTATTGCTTCAGGGAATACAAACTTTGGAGATACATTTGCTATAGCTGGACCTATATTATCAAAAAAACTTAAAGTACCACTACTGTATCAGTTTGAACTTCTTGGTACGGAATATGACGTAGAAACAATTGGCAAAATCCTAAGAGATTTTTGAATGGAAGGATAGAAATATAATGAATACTAAAGAAATCAACACGTTATCTGGAACTTCAGAATCAGATGACTATATAGCTTTAAATGCCAAGTCAAAATTATTTGACAAAGGTAATGATAATTTTAAATTGGATCTTGAAGCAGCTAGGTCTTATATGAAAAATCATATAATTCCAAATATGATGAAATTTAACAATACAAAAGAACGATTCGAATATCTAATAGAAAATAAATATTATGATGAAGAAATTACCAATAAGTACACAATTGAAGAAATAGATAGCTTGTTAAAGGAAGCTTATAGTTATAAACACGAGTTCCCTAGTTTTATGGGAATCATGAAATTTTTTAATGCTTATGGTCTAAAAAGTTTTGATGGAAAAACTTATTTAGAAAACTATGAAGATAGAGTAGTTATGAATAGTTTATTCTTTGGGGCAGGTAGTTTTGAAAAAGCAAAATCTATTTTAAAACAGATGATGCTAGGTCGTTTCCAACCTGCAACTCCTACATTTTTAAATGCGGGTAAAAAACAAAGAGGAGAATATATTTCTTGTTACTTATTAAGAACAGAAGATAATATGGAGTCTATTTGTAGAACTATCACAAGCTCACTTCAACTTTCTAAGCGTGGTGGTGGTGTTGCTCTATGTTTAACAAATATTCGTGAGTTCGGTGCTCCTATAAAAAATATTAAAAACCAAGCAACTGGTGTAATCCCTATTATGAAAATATTGGAAGACTCTTTTTCTTATGCAAACCAATTAGGTCAAAGACAGGGAGCGGGAGCTGTTTATTTAAATGTTCACCATCCAGATATAATGTCGTTTTTAGATACAAAACGTGAAAATGCGGACGAAAAAATCCGTATTAAATCATTATCATTGGGTGTTGTTGTTCCAGATATTACATTTGAGTTAGCAAGAGAAAATAAAGAAATGGCTTTATTTAGTCCATATGATGTTGAAAGGGTTTATAAAAAACCAATGAGTGATATTTCTATAACTGAAGAGTATCATAATATGGTGGAAAACCCAGAAATAACAAAAACATACATCAATGCAAGAAAATTATTTCAAACAATCGCAGAATTGCATTTTGAAAGTGGTTACCCTTACTTATTGTTTGATGACACAGTAAATAACCGTAATGCACACCCTGGTAGAATTGTTATGAGTAACTTATGTAGTGAAATTGTTCAAGTAAGTACTAAAAGTGAATATAATACAGACTTGAGTTTTAAAGAAATTGGTGAAGACATTTGTTGTAATTTAGGAAGTTTAAACATTGATAAGGTTATGGAGAGTGGAGAAGAATTCTCAGAAGTAATTTTCCAATCAATATATGCTTTAGATCAAGTATCACGTAATAGTGATCTTTCTAGCTCACCATCTATCGAAAACGGTAATAAAAATAATCATGCTGTTGGTTTAGGGGCTATGAACTTACATGGTTTTCTAGCTGTAAATCATATTTACTATAATTCACCAGAAGCTGTTGATTTTACAAATATGTTTTTCTATACAGTGGCATTTCATGCATTTAAGGCTTCTAACAAATTAGCAGAAACTTTTGGCACTTTTGCAGGTTTCAAAAAATCTAAGTTTGCAGACGGTTCTTATTTTGAGAAGTACACAACTTGTGAAGAAACAAAATGAAAACCCGGAACCGATAAAGTTAAAGAACTATTTAACAAGTACAATATAACAATTCCAACTAAACAAGATTGAATCGATTTAGTTGAAAAAATAAAAATATCAGGAATGGCAAATTCACATTTAATGGCTGTTGCTCCAACTGGATCAATAAGTTATTTATCTTCATGTACTCCAAGTTTGCAACCAGTTGTTGCACCAATTGAAGTGAGAAAAGAAGGAAAACTAGGACGTTTGTATGTACCAGCATACAAAATAAACTTCGAAAATATGCAATACTATGCATTAGGGGCTTACGAATTAGGACCAGACCCAATAATTGACATTGTTGCTGCAGCTCAACAACATATCGATCAAGCTATTTCTCTAACTTTATTTATGACAGACACTGCAACAACTCGTGATTTGAATAAAGCCTATATTAAAGCTTTCAAACAAGGTTGTGCTTCAATATATTATGTACGTGTTCGTCAAGAAGTTCTTGAAGACAGTGAGAACTACGAATGTGATTCTTGTGTAATCTAAAGATATATTAAAACTACTCTTCTCTTGAAGAGAGTTTTTTTGTTTAAAACCCATCAAGTATATAACTTTTATATACTTGATTTAACATCTCTTGAACTACTGTTTCAAAATATCGCGAGTTGAATTTAGCATTTTCATAGGTTCATTTCATTATGTGCATAATTATTATCAATTAGATATAACATCAAAATATATTTCACTTTATTGATATTTCACTTGACTCCAAAAATGTTGTATGGCATAATCAAAAAGCATGTATATTTTGTGTTCATATAGACAACACACACATACCCGTTGTCAAGGTTAAGGAGGATAAAATGGCTCAACAAAAAATTAAAATTAAATTGAAGGGTTACGACCACGCGATTGTTGATCAATCTATTGCCAAAATTATTGAAGCAGCAGAATCAACAGGAGCGAAGGTACGTGGACCAATTCCATTACCAACAGAAAAACAAATCATAACCATACTGAGAGCTACTCATAAATATAAAGATAGTAGAGAACAGTTTGAAATGAGAACACATAAAAGAATACTTGAAATCGTTGAACCAACACCTAAAACTATGGACTCATTAACTAGAGTTCAATTACCTTCAGGTGTTAATATCGAAATCAAATTATAAAAATTAACAAGATATACATGATTATCATAAAAACTCAGGAGGAAATATCACATGAAAGGAATCTTAGGACGTAAGTTAGAAATGACTCAGGTTTTTAGTGAACACGGTAAATTAATACCTGTAACTGTAATCTCAGTTGAAACAAACAAGGTTTTACAAGTTAAAACAGTGGAAAAAGATGGTTACAACGCGATTAAACTTGGAACAATCAATAAAAGAGCTAACTTAATCAATAAACCAGATATGGGTAACTTTAAAAAAGCTAACTCAGAACCTAAGCGCTTCGTTAAAGAAATCAGAGATATGAACGGATACGAAATTGGAGCTGAAATAAATATAGCTGACGTATTCAATGCTGGTGAATTTGTCGACGTAACAGGGATATCAAAAGGAAAAGGTTTTGCAGGAGCAATTAAGCGTCATAACTATGCAAGAGGACCAATGGGTCACGGGTCAGGTTATCACCGCGGGATTGGTTCAATGGGAGCCATTATCAACAGAATTTTCAAATCAAAAAAAATGGCAGGTCATATGGGTCATGAACAAGTGACAATACAAAACCTTGAAGTTATAAAAGTTGATGTTGAAAGAAATTTAGTTTTAGTTAGAGGATCAGTTCCAGGTCCAAAAAAAGGTTTTTTAGTAATTAAACAAAATGCTAAAGGAATTAAAACAAAAGAAGCTGCTTCACTATTAGTAAGAAAAGAATCAAATGCATCTGCAACCTCACCAACTAATGAGGATTCAGCAGTAGCAGCTGAATAATTGGAGGAAATTAACATGAAAGCAAAAGTTTTAGATGTTAACGGTGGATCTGTTAAAGAAATAGACTTGAACGATAAAGTTTGAGGATTAGAACCACACCAACAAGCAATATACGATACAGTGATTTCACAACAAGCAGCAATGAGACAAGGAACAAGAAAAACAAAAACTAGAGCCGAAGTAAGAGGTGGTGGAAGAAAACCTTGAAGACAAAAAGGTACAGGACGTGCCCGTCAAGGTTCTATTAGAGCACCTCAATGAAGAGGTGGTGGAGTAGCATTTGGTCCAACACCAAACATCAACTATAAAAAAGCAGTAAATAAAAAAGTTAGAAAATTAGCAATAAGAAGTGCTTTAAGTATTAAAGCAAAAGAATCAAACTTAGTTATTTTAGACAAATTCATTTTTTCAAAACCTTCAACAAAAGATATGTTGAAAGTTATGGAAAATGTTAAGATTGATAATCAAAAGGTATTAATAGTAACAAAAGAACATGAAGAATTAGTTGTAAAATCTTCTGGAAATATTCCAAATGTAAAAACACTAAATTTTCAAAAAATGAACATCTTCGACTTATTAAACGCTAATAAATTAGTGGTTACTGAAGAAGCTGTTAATCGTATTGAGGAGGTGTATGCATAATGCATTTAACAGAAGTTATTAAAAAACCGCTGTTGACTGAAAAGACTTATTTAGGTCAACAAGATGGTGCATACACATTTGTTGTGGATAAAAGAGCAAACAAAACTCAAATTAAAAAAACATTCGAAGAAATATTTCAAGTTAAAGTGAAGGCTGTAAGAACCATGAACTATGACGGAAAAGATAAAAGAATGGGGAAATTTGTTGGTAAAACAGTTTCTTACAAAAAAGCCATCATAGTTTTAAAAGATGGAGAGAAGTTAGATATTCTATCAGACTTGTAGTAATACAACTTTGAAATAGGATAAGGCGATACAAGGAGGATAATTATGCCAATCAAGAAATACAAGCCTACGACTAACGGTCGTAGAAATATGACCAGCTTAGATTATAGTATCCTTACAACTTCAAAGCCTGAGCAATCATTATTAGGAAAAATTAATGAAAAGGCTGGAAGAAATAATCACGGTCAAATAACCACTCGCCACAAAGGTGGGGGTCACAAAAGAAAGTATCGTATAATTGATTTTAAACGTAATAAACTAGATATAACTGGTAAGATTGCTTCAATCGAATACGACCCAAATAGAAATGCATTTATTTGTTTGATCAACTATGTTGATGGAGAAAAAAGATACATTCTGTTTGCAAAAGGAATGAAAGTAGGTCAAGAAATTATTTCATCTGCTAATGCCGATATAAAAATTGGTAACGCAGCACCTCTTAAAAACATTCCAGAAGGAACACTTGTTCATAATGTTGAATTAAGACCTGGTAAAGGTGGACAAATAGCACGTAGTGCAGGTAGTTCAGTACAAATACTTGGAAAAGACGACGATGAAAAGTATGTTACTTTACGATTAGGTTCTGGAGAAGTAAGAAAAGTTTTAGCCGAATGTTATGCAACAATCGGTGAAGTTGGTAATGAAGAATACAGCTTAGTTAATTGAGGAAAAGCAGGAAGAAACCGTTGAAGAGGAATCAGACCTACAGTTCGTGGGTCTGTAATGAACCCAATTGATCACCCACATGGTGGTGGTGAAGGTCGTGCACCTATTGGACGTAAAGCTCCATTAACTCCATGAGGTAAAAAAGCTCTTGGAGTTAAAACACGAGATAAGAAAAAAGCTTCTTCAAAACTAATTGTTAGAAGAAGAAATGCAAAATAGGAGGAATTATAGATTATGTCTAGATCATTAAAAAAAGGTCCATTCGCTGATGACTACTTACTTAAAAAAGTAGAAGCAATGGATGGTAAAAAAGAGTTAATTAAAACTTGGTCTCGTAGATCAACAATATTCCCAAGTTTTGTAGGGCACACATTTGGGGTATACAACGGTAAAGAATTTATTTCTGTTTATGTTACAGAAGATATGGTCGGTCACAAACTAGGAGAATTCTCACCAACGCGTAAGTTTGGTGGACACGGTGATGACAAGAAAAAGAAAAAATAATCATTAAAGGAGTTTTTGAATAAATATGGAAGCAAAAGCAAAGTTAACAATGATTAGAACAGCACCGAGAAAAGTTAGACTAGTTATCGACTCAATTAGAAGTAAAAAAATAGCAGAAGCAATAGCAATTCTTCAAAACCAAGATAAAAGATCTTCAGGACCAGTATTAAAATTATTAAACTCAGCTGTAGCAAATGCCGTTAATAATAATGGTATGGAAGCTGATCAATTATTTGTAAAAACAGCCTTCGTTAATGAAGGACCAACATTAAAACGTTTTAGACCAAGAGCTCATGGTAGAGCATATGAAATCTTGAAAAGAACAAGTCACATTACAATTATTGTGAGTGACGAAAGATAGGAAAGGAAATAGAGTATGGGACAAAAAGTATCTCCTAACGTACTACGTATAGGTATTATTAGAAGTTGAGACAATAGATGATATGCTGAAAAAGGTGAATATGTTAAATGATTACACCAGGATATCAAAATTAGAAAAGCAGTTGCAAAGTTACTTAAAAACGCAGCTGTTTCGAAAATTGAAATCGAAAGAACAAAAAAAGAAATCATCTTAATTATTCGTTCTGCTCGTCCGGCTATCGTTCTTGGTCAAGAAGGAAAAAACGTTGAGAATATTGTATTAACAGTTAAAAAAACAATTAAGGAAAGAAACGCAGCTATCAAAGTAAATGTTGTGGAAATTAAAAATCCAGATGTAGACTCTAGATTAGTTGCTCAGTTCATTGGTGAACAAATTACAAATCGTGCATCATTTAGAACTGTACAAAAGTTAGCAATCAGAAAAGCTTTAAAAGCAGGAGCAAAGGGTATCAAAACTTCAGTATCAGGAAGACTTGGTGGAGTTGAAATGGCTCGTACAGAAGGTTACCTTGAGGGATCTGTTCCTCTATCTACATTAAGAAGTGATATTGATTATGCCTTATATGAAGCAAGAACTACATACGGACAAATCGGAGTTAAAGTTTGAATTAACCATGGAGAAATTATTGGAAAACAAAACCAAAACCAAAGCAAAGTTATTGCAGACAAGAAATTAGATAAGTCACCAAGGGAGGCTAAATAATTATGTTAATGCCAAAAAGAGTTAAATACCGTCGTCCTCACAGAGTGAGTTATGAAGGTAAAGCAAAAGGTGGAAAGTTTATTGAGTTTGGAGAGTACGGTCTAATGTCATTAGATGGAGCGTGAATTACTTCAAGACAAATTGAATCTGCTCGTATTGCTATGACTCGTTATATGAAACGTTTTGGAAAAGTTTGAATTAGAATATTCCCTCATATGGCGAAAACTAAAAAACCATTAGAGGTACGTATGGGTTCAGGTAAAGGATCTCCTGAAGAATGAGTAGCAGTTGTTAAAAACGGTCAGTTTATGTTTGAAGTAGCTGGAGTATCAGAAGAAGTGGCTCGTGAAGCATTGCGTCTAGCAATGCACAAACTGCCTGTACGTTGCAAAATTGTTAAGAGAGGTGATGAATAATGTCTAAAACAGTTGACATTGTGTTAGAACTAAGAACTAAAATAGTAGATGAATTAATAGCTTTACGTGAAGATAACCGTGCCGAGTTATTTGCGTTAAGATATCAAGCGGCTATTGGTAGTTTAGAGCAAACACATAAAATCAAGGATCTAAGAAAAAATATTGCGCGTATTAATACAATACTTCAAGAAAGAAAAGCTGCCGGTGAAGACACTAACAAGGTTGTAAAAATTGATTACAACAAAGCCGTTGAAGCAGCTGAAAAAGCAGGAAAAGAAGTACGTAAAAAACAAAAAGAAATGATTGAAAAACTACAAGCAGAACAAAGTGGTGTTCAATCAAATGAGGTTTCTGACGAGGCAATCGCAACCGCTATGGAAGCAGCTTTAAATGTAGATGAGATAGTTGAGGTTTCTGACGAAAAGCCTAACGAGGAATCTAAACCTAAAAAAACAGCAACAACTAAAGCAAAAGCTACTGAAAAAACAAAAACAACTACTACTAAGTCGGTTGAAGAAACTAAACCTAAAAAAACAACCACTGCTAAACCTAAGGTTGAAGAGGTTAAACCAATTGCAAAAGGGAAAACTACTGCGCAAGTAAAAAAACCTGCTAAACCTAAGGTTGAAGTTGAAGCACCAGTACTAGAAACTGGAGAAGCTAAAGCAACAGGTAAGGGTAAAGCTGCCCTATCTGATGTTAAAGTTAAGTCAATCAAAGTAGGATCTATCAAAGGTGAAGGAATCGAAGGAATTGACTTAAAGTTATCAAAAAAACCTAAAGAAGCAAAAACTTATGTTTTTGGTTCAAATGCTCAAGAAGCAAAAAAACAAATTGACGAAGCAAACAAAAAAGCTGCTGCAAAGAAAACTATTAAAAAAGCCGATGGAGGAGCCAAATAATTATGGAAAGAAATTTGAGAAAAGTTTATACTGGTAGAGTTGTGTCTGATAAGATGGACAAAACAATTACTGTATTAGTTGAAACTTACAAGAACCACCCAATTTATAAAAAACGTGTTAAGTACTCTAAAAAATACAAAGCTCATGACGAAAGTGGTCAGGCAGCGATGGGTGACAGAGTAGAAATTATGGAAACACGTCCTTTAAGTAGAACTAAAAACTTTAGATTAATAAGAATTGTAGAAAAAGCAATTATTTAGTTGCACAAGAGAGGTATAAAATCATGATACAAACAGAGTCAAGATTAAAAATCGCAGACAATTCTGGTGCTAAAGAAATATTAGTTATACGAAACTTAGGTGGAAGTGTTAGAAAATTCACAAATATCGGTGACATAGTTGTGGCTACAGTAAAATCAGCAACTCCTGGAGGAGCTGTAAAAAAAGGTCAAGTTGTTAAAGCAGTAATAGTAAGAACAGTTAGGGGATTAAGAAGAGCAGATGGTACATACATCAAGTTCTCAGAAAATGCCGCTGTTATAGTAAAAGATGATAAAACCCCAAGGGGAACACGTATTTTTGGTCCAATCGCTCGTGAAGTAAAAGACAGAGGTTTTTCTAAAATCGCGTCTCTTGCTCCAGAAGTATTATAGGAGGAACTTTTATGAATAAATCTAAAATATTAAAAGGTGACGTTGTAAAAGTTATCGCAGGAAACCACAAAGGTAAAATAGGACCAGTTACTAAGTTATCAAAAAATAAAGAGAGAGTTTGAGTTGAAGGTGTTACTGGAACTAAACATTTTAAACCTTCGCAAACCGATCAAGAGGGTGGAATTAGAGAAATTCCAATCTCGGTTGCAATCTCTAATGTTGCCATCCAAGACCCAAAAAACAAAGATAGTGGAACAAGAGTTGGTTACAAAATTACTGATGGAAAAAAAATAAGGGTTGCTAAAAAATCAAAAGCAGAACTTAAATAGAGAAGGAAATAGTTTATATGGCGAATGAAAATCTAAGTAGATTAGAAAAATTATATAAAGAAAAAATAGTTCCTGAACTATTCAAAGAAAAACAATTCAAATCAGTAATGCAAGTTCCAAAAATATCAAAAATAGTAATTAACACAGGTATTGGAGATGCAGTGCAAGATTCAAAAAGAATCGATGATGCTGCAGCAGAGTTAGCTCTTATCACAGGGCAAAAACCACTAATTACCAAAGCTAAAAAATCACTAGCAGCCTTTAAATTACGTGAAGGTATGCCAATTGGTGCTAAGGTTACTTTAAGAGGTAGAAGAATGTATGAGTTTCTTGATAGATTAATCTCAGTTGCTCTACCACGAGTTCGTGACTTTAGAGGAGTTCCAAAAACAAGCTTCGATAAACATGGAAATTATACAATGGGTATAAAAGAACAAATTATATTCCCTGAAATCGATTACGATAAAGTAAAAAAAGTTCGTGGAATGGATATAACAATTGTTACAACAGCAACAAACAAGGACGATGCATTTTCTTTAATTCAAAAAATAGGAATGCCTTTCGTTAAGTAAAAGGGAGAATTGAAAAATGGCAAAAAAATCATTAAAAGTTAAACAAGCTAAAGTTCAAAAGTTCAAAGTTAGAGAATATACACGTTGTGGAAACTGTGGAAGACCACATTCAGTGTTAAGAAAGTTCAATTTATGCCGTGTGTGCTTTAGAGATTTTGCATACAAAGGACAAATCCCAGGTATTAAAAAAGCATCATGATAGTGAAAGGAAATTGATAATATGACAACAGATGTAATAGCAGATATGCTTACTAGAATAAGAAACGCAAATCAACGTTTCCATAAAGAAGTTGTGATTCCCGGAAGTAAAATTAAAGTGGAAATCGCAAACATCTTAAAAAAAGAAGGATTCATAGAAGACTTCAAAGTTGAAAACGATTTCAAAAAAGATATCACAATTAGCTTAAAATACAAAGGGAAAATTAGAGTCATAAAAGGACTAAAAAGAATTTCAAAACCAGGATTACGTGTATACTCTACTGCTAACGAGATCCCAAACGTGCTTAACGGCTTAGGAATTGCAATCGTATCTACTTCACAAGGAATAATGACAGATAAAGAAGCTCGCCAGAAAAATACTGGTGGAGAAGTTCTTGCATTTGTCTGATAATAGGAGGTTTTATATATGTCACGTATAGGAAACAGAATATTAGCAATACCAGCCGGAGTTGAAGTTAAGATTGAACCTAATAATGTTGTAACTATTAAAGGACCAAAAGGAGAATTAAAACAAACTTTCTCTCCTTTAATTGAAATTAAAGTAAACGAAGCAGAAATATCAACTATTAGAAAAAATGAACAAAAACACACAAAACAATTACATGGAACAACTAATTCTTTAATTCAAGGAATGTTAACCGGTGTAAGTGAAGGTTTTGTAAAACAATTAGAAATAGTGGGTGTTGGTTACCGTGCCGCACTAGCTGGTAATAAAGTTAACCTTTCTTTAGGTTTTTCACACCCAGTTGAATACATTATTCCTGATGGTATAACAATCGAAGTCCCAAAACCAACAGAAATAAAAGTTGCAGGAATTGACAAACAACTAGTTGGAGAAGTTGCTGCAAATATTAGAGCATATAGAAGACCTGAACCTTATAAAGGTAAAGGGGTTAAATACAAAGATGAAAAAATCATTCGAAAAGAAGGTAAAGCAGCTGGTAAATAGGCTGTTCTTAAGGAGAATAAATCATGAAATACACTAAGGCAGAAGCAAGAAAAAGAAGACACTTCAGAATCAGAAAAAAAGTGTCTGGAACAAGTGAAAGACCAAGGTTGAATGTATTTAAATCTAACTCATACTTCTATGCACAAATTATCGATGACGTTAATGGAGTAACATTAGTATCGTCATCATCTATAAAAATGGGACTTAAAAATGGACGTAATATTGAAGCCGCAATCGCTGTGGGAAAAGATATTGCTCAAAAAGCAAAAAGCAAAAAAATCACTAATGTAGTATTTGATCGTGGAGGTTATTTATTCCACGGAAAAGTTAAAGCGTTTGCAGAATCAGCAAAAGAAAACGGAATGAAATTCTAATTAAAGGAGACTATGAAAAATGGCAGAAGATAAAAAAATAGCTTCAGCACCAACTTCAAATGCTGGTACTGAATCAAGAAAACCACAAACAAGATCAGCGAACCACAAACCAGAGTTTAAAAAGGATTCAAAAAACCCAGGTGATAGACCAAGAAGAGACAATAGGTTTGCAAGAAATAAAGAAGATAACCCATTTGAAGAAAGAGTTGTAACCATTAATCGTGTTACAAAAGTTACAAAAGGTGGACGTAGATTTAGATTTGCAGCAGTTGTTGTTATTGGTGATAAAAAAGGTAGAGTTGGACTTGGTACTGGTAAAGCTAACGAAGTTCCTGATGCAATTAAAAAGGCTATAAAAGAAGCTAGAAAATCATTGGTAAGAGTTCCCTTGGCGGGAACTACAGTTCCACATGATGTAATCGGTCACTTTGGTGCCGGTAGAGTTCTAATTAAGCCTGCTAAAAAAGGTACTGGTGTTATTGCTGGTGGACCAGCTCGTGCTGTTATTGAATTAGCTGGAATTTCAGACGTTTATACTAAATCATTGGGATCAAATACACCTATCAATATGATTAGAGCTACATTAGAAGGTTTAAAAGAAATGCAAACAGCTGAACAAATTGCAAGATTAAGAGGGATGTCTCAAGTTGAAAAGAAAGTTGAACTTAAATAAGTTTATTGGAGGTAAATTTTTATGAAACTACATGAATTAAAATATACACCAGGAAGCAAAAAGGAAGCTACCCGCGTTGGTCGTGGTATGGCTTCTGGAAAAGGTAAGACATCAACTAGAGGACATAAAGGTCAAAACTCACGTTCAGGTGGAGGCGTTAGACCAGGATTTGAAGGAGGACAAACTCCTTTATTCAGAAGATTACCAAAAATTGGATTTACAAGTTTGAATAGAAAAGAATTTACAATATTAAATTTAGATACTATTGAAAAACTGGGATTAACAGATGTTAATCATAGTACTTTAATTGAAAAAAAAGTTATAAAATCTGAAAAAACATTAGTAAAAGTGCTAGGAAATGGTAAAATTACTAAAGCTGTTAATATAAAAGTTAACAAAATATCAAAAAATGCTCAGGAAGCTATAAAAGCTGCCGGGGGAACTATTGAGGTGATTTAGGTGGCTGCAAAAATTAAAAAAATAAAAAAAGCCAAATCAACTAAAGAAAAAAACGAATTCGCAAAAAGTTCTAATTTCTTCATAAGAAATAAAGACCTTATAAAACGAATCGTTTTTACTTTGATAGTGCTTATTTTAATTCGAGCAGGTTCCCTTCTAACTGTACCAGGTATTAAAATAGAGGATTCATTTAAAAGTGGTATTAGTGATCAAGAGTTTTTCCAACTACTTTCTACCCTTGGAGGGGGTTCAATTGGACAATTCTCAATATTGGCACTTGGGGTTTCTCCATATATTACCGCTTCAATTATCGTTCAATTGTTATCAACAGATGTTATTCCAGTACTATCGAGATGAAGTAAATCTGGAGAACGTGGAAGAAGAAAGTTAGATAAATTAACAAAGGTACTAACAATACCATTTGCTTTGATGCAATCTGTTGCAACAATTTTTACATTAACTTCTCAGGGTTTAATCTCTGCTAAGTGAGGAACAAATGAACTTGGAACTGGACCTGCGTGATTTTATTATGTATTAATACCATTAGTAATGCTTGGTGGAACATTCTTGATGTTATGAATTGCCGATCAAATTACAATAAGAGGTATTGGAAATGGTGTTTCAATAATCATTTTCACTGGTATTGTCGCAAAAATGCCAGAAAACTTCATAAACACTTTCAAGTTTTGAATAGCTCCAAAAAATGACCCAACTATATTATTTGATGGAATACTTAAGTTTTTAATTTACTTAGTAGCATTCTTCTTGGTTATATTTGTAGTTGTTTTGATGAACGAAGCTGAGAGAAAAGTGCCGATTCAACAAACTGGTTCTGGTTTGGTTGACTCCAAGGACCACACCCCTTATCTCCCATTAAAACTTAATAATGCGGGAGTTATACCAGTAATATTTGCTTCGGCAATTATATCAACACCAGTAACCATTGCACAAATAATGGGTCAAAATAGTGCATTTTACAACTTTACACAAACTTACTTGTCTTTTGGAACATGATGAGGTATAGGAATTTATGGTACTTTAACGATATTGTTTACGTTCCTTTACGCACAAGTTCAGATAAATCCCGAGAAAATCGCAGAGAATTTCAAGAAATCAGGAACGTTTATTCCCGGAATCAAACCTGGAAAAGAAACTGAAAAATTCCTACAAGGAACAATTAATAGATTAAGTTTTTTAGGCGCATTTTTCTTGGCTGGTATCGCAGTCCTACCATACGTGATTAGTAAATTAACTGATTTACCCAGCTCATTAGCAGTTGGGGGAACAGGGTTGATAATTTTAATATCTGTTGCAATTCAAACAGTACAACAATTAAAAGGTCGACTAATACAACAATCATTTATTGATAAAAAACAAGAAAAGTTCTCAGATGTAAAGGAAAACACAAACTCTCATATTTGATAATGAAGGAGAAAGAAAAATGAATATTATTTTACTTGGTGCACCAGGTAGCGGAAAAGGTACTCAATCAGAACTTTTATGTGAAAAAAATGGATTCACCCAACTATCAACGGGTGATTTATTTAGAAAAAACATTAACAACAACACAAATCTCGGTATAGAAGCAAAAAAATATATGAATGAAGGTCAATTAGTGCCCGATTTAGTGACTAATGCTATGGTTAAAGACTACTTGAAATCAAAACACCAAAAATTGATATTTGATGGTTTCCCTAGAACTATTGATCAAGCACACGCCCTTGATGAAATGCTTGCAGAACTAGATTCGTCAATAGAAAAAGTAATTTATATTGAAGTGGATGAGTCAATATTGATGGATCGTTTAACTGGTAGAAGGGTTTGTGAAGTGTGCAAAAGGAGTTTTCATATAAAAAATAGAAAACCTAAAATAGAGGGCATCTGTGATTATGACTCAGGAAAGTTAATAACCAGACCCGATGATTCACAAGATAAAATAAAAGTTAGATTAGATGCTTATCAAAAAGAAACGGCTCCTTTAGTAGAATTTTACGCTGAGAAATTAATCTCTGTTAATTCTTCTAACCTTAGCCCCCAAGAAGTTTATAATCAAATAGCTTCTGAGTTGGGATTCTAATGGCAGTAACTATTAAAAACTCAACTCAAATAGAAAAAATGAGGGTTGCAGGAAAAGTTTTAGGAGAAGCATTGTATAACCTAAAAAAACTGATCAAGCCAGGCGTAAATTGCCTAGAACTAGATAAGTTTTTTATTGATTTTATAACTGAAAAAGGTTGTAAAAGTAATTTCAAAGATTATTATGGTTATCCAGCACATATTTGCATATCAATCAATGAACAACTAATCCACGGAATTCCAACCGATCGAGTTTTGCTGGACGGAGACATTGTTTCAATTGATGCTGGATGTATTTATGAGGGATACCATGCGGATTCTGCATTTACCACTATTTGTGGAACCAAAAGCACTAATTTATATGATAAACTAATAGATGTGACCGAAAAGTCACTATTCTTGGCAATTGAACAGGTAAGAGCCGGTGTGCGCATCGGAACCATCTCAGCAACTGTTCAAAATTTTATTGAAGGATATGGTTTTCAATTGCCAACAGATTATTCCGGTCACGGTATAGGTTTAGAGATGCACGAAGACCCATATGTTCCAAATGTGGGTGTTCAAAATACAGGAATGAGACTAATTCCTGGAATGGCAATATGTATTGAACCAATGGTTCAAATTGGTACTAACAAAACTGTGGTTGGAGATGACAAGTGAACAGTGTCATCTAGTGATGGTAGCATGACAGCTCACTTCGAACATACAATTTTGGTTACTGAGGGAGACCCAGAAATATTAACTTTATTTACACCAAAGGAGGAAAATTAATGGCAAAAGAAGATCATTTAGAAGTTGAAGGAGTTGTTGTTGAGGTATTACCCAACGCTGCTTTTAAGGTGAAATTAGAAAATGATATAGTAATAGACGCCCACGTGTCTGGTAAAATCCGCATGAATTACATCCGCATTTTACCAGGTGATAAAGTCACTATAGCAATTTCACCATATGACCCAACACGTGGAAGAATTACTTACCGTTTCAAAAATGGTAAGTAATAATTAGAACAAAAATCAGGAGGTTAAATAGATGAAAGTTAGATCATCTGTCAAAAAAATATGCGATAAATGTCGTGTAATTAGACGTAAAGGCCGTGTAATGATTATTTGTGAACAACCAAAACATAAACAACGTCAAGGTTAATCAATAATTTTAAAGATATTTTAATTTTATTTAGAAAGGAAAAGAATAATGGCTCGTATTAATGGGGTAGAGATACCTAACGAAAAAAGAGTAGTTATCGCTCTAACTTACATTTATGGTATTGGTTTATCAAGATCACAAAAAATCCTAGAGGCTGCAAAAGTAAGCGAAGATATTAGAGTTAAGGATTTAACAGAAGATAATATTAAAGCAATCTCGCAAGAAATTTCAAAATGAAAAACTGAGGGAGATTTAAGAAGAGAAACAGCATTAAATATCAAACGATTGATGGAAATTGGAAGTTATAGAGGAATGAGACACAGAAAGGGACTACCTGTACGTGGACAATCAACTAAACAAAATGCACGTACCAGAAAAGGCCCTCGTAAAACTGTGGCTAATAAGAAAAAATAGTAGGAGAGTTTAAACAATGGCAAATCACAAACAAAATAACAATCGTAAAAAAGTCAAAAAAAATATTGCTAAAGGTATAGCTCACATTCACTCTACTTTCAACAACACAATCGTAACTGTTTCTGATGAACAAGGTAATGTATTATCTTGATCAAGCGCTGGAGCCCTAGGTTTCAAAGGAAGCAAAAAATCAACACCATATGCAGCTCAAATGATAGCTGAAGCCGCTGGTAAAGGGGCAATGGATAACGGAGTCAGAACAATTTCAGTAGAAGTTAAAGGACCAGGTCCAGGAAGAGATGCCGCTGTAAGAAGTTTACAAGGTATCGGATTAGAAATTACATCAATTAAAGATACTACACCAATTCCTCATAACGGTGTGCGTCCCCGTAAACGCCCAAGAGGTTAATAATTAAATGAAACAATTCGCAAGACCAGAATTTACTTTATTAAAAGAAGAAAAAAATAAAAACTATGGGGAATTTAAAGTAGAACCTTTGGAAAGAGGTTTTGGTACCACGCTTGGTAACGCAATAAGAAGAACTCTTCTTAGTTCAACACCAGGTGCAGCTGTATATGCAATTAAACTTGCAGGTGCAGCTCATGAATTTACATCAATTGAAGGTATAGTTGAAAATGTTAGTCGTATAATTCTAAACATTAAAAAATTAGCACTTAAAATTGATGAAAAAATATTTGAAGATGATGAAGTTGTAGAATTAACAATAAACTCTCAGACAGTTGGAGATGTAAAAGCAGGAGATATTGAAGTTCCTACGGGAGTGGAAATAATCAATAAAGATTTACATATATGTACAATTGCTGACGGTGGAGCTTTAAATTTAACTTTATTTGCAAAAAACTCAAGAGGTTATCGTTCATTCAAAGACAACAAAAAAGAGAAAATAACAGCGGATTCAATTACAATTGATTCAAACTATTCTCCAATAGTTCAAGTGGCTTATCACGTCGATGCTACTAAAATTGGTAAATCTGTAGATTTAGAAAAGCTAACTTTACAAGTTGAAACTGATGGAACTATTAGTGCAAGCGATGCTGTTGCAACCGCTTCAAAAGTTTTAGTTGAACATTTACAATTCTTCGTAAATCTAAACGATGAAATCAATGAACTTAATGTCATTGGGGTATCTAATGAAGAAGACGAAAAAGAATTAGATCGTTTAATTGAAGATTTAGACTTTACACAAAGAAGTTTAAATTGTTTAAAAAGAGCAAACATCAATACATTACGAGATTTAGTATCACGTAGTGAAGATGATATTCAAGAAATTAGAAACTTGGGTAGAAAATCATTAAAAGAAATCAAAGATAAAGTGGTCCAATTAGGATTAACTTTTAAACAAGACTAGAGAGGTGTACTTGATATGTCATACATTCAAAAACAAGGAAAAAACACAGCTTGAAGAGTCGCTTTAATGAGGAACTTAACTACTGAACTAATTATTTCAGAAAAACTAGAAATTACTGAAACAAGAGCAAAAGAGTTAAGAAAGCACTTTGACCATATGATTACACTTGCAAAACGTGGGGATTTACATGCTAGAAGACAAGCAGCTGCATGATTGAGACACACAAATGCATCAGAAAAGGAAACAGCATTACAAAAGTTATTTACAAGTCTTTCTAAAAGATTTAAAACAAGAAATGGTGGCTACACAAGAATTTTGAAACTTGATAGTCGTCGTGGTGATAATGCACCTATGTGTATCATAGAGCTAGTTTAAACAAATGTCCAGACGGACATTTTTTTTGTTTATGATTACATTAGGAGGATTTACTATGAAAAAAATTTTATTTATTGGGGTAGGTAGAATGGCAGAAGCTATTTTAAAAGCCTTATCTTTAAACAACCAAAATCAAGATGAAATTTATATTTTGAATAGAACTTGAAAAAGGAGTGAAGAACTTAAAAACAAATATAAATGTAAAGCACTAAAATCAATAGAAGAAATAAATGCACATAAGTTTGACATCATTATCATTGGGGTTAGACCAGCTGATGTTGAAGAACTCTTTATGAATATGAAATGTGTGAACCTCGAGGGAATGTTATTAATCAGTATGGTAAATGCATTGAAAATTGAACATCTAAAAAAATTAGTAGGTTATGATATCAATATAATCAGAATAATTCCAAATATGAATGCAATGAATTTAAAATCAACAACCAGTTTTGCCATACATGGCGAGAATACGGATCTATTAAATTACGGTATATCATTAATAAAAAAATTTGGTAGTATTTATGAGATAAAAGAAGAAATCTTTCCTGCGTTTGTAGCTCTAACGGGTACTTCACCAGCATTTATATTCGAATTTCTTAAGGGTTTTGAAGAGTTTTCACTTATGAACGGATTTACAAAACAGGAGAGTCAAGTGTTCTTAAAAGAGTGCATTATGAATTCCATAGAAAATGCATTTACATCGGAGAAGTCACTTGATGAACTAATTGACGAAGTATGTGTTGCGGGTGGTCCAACAATTGCTGGCCACAATATATTAAAAGATAAACACTTCAAAAGTATACTTATCGAGTGTCTAGAGACAGCTAAAAATAAATGCTAATATAGAAAAAAATTCCAAAAATAACCAAATAGAAAGTAATATTTCGAGTATACTTTAAATAGAAAGATAAAGGCTCGGAATAAAATGATATATAGTAAAGTTTCGGATGCTCTAATTACAACTCTTGGGTCATGAGGGATATGGTCAGCTATATTTGCGACAATTTTTGTTATTGGTATGGGTTATTTATTAGCATTCAAAGGAATATTTAAAGCTGAGTGAGAGAAAGTCTTAATAAAAATAGTAATGCTTGTTGGACTACCTGCACTAGCTTTAAGCGGTTTTTTAGTACAAAATGCTGATTCAGACATTACTCTTGATAACCTTAAAGGTGAGCTTGTAGTAATAATTATTGGTTTTGCATTTTATGCTATTATGTCTGTATCTTCAAAAATATTTTTCTTAAAGTACGAAAAGGACATCAAAGACACACTAGCAATGTGTATTGCGTTTGCTTCTACAACGTTTTTTGGGATACCAGTTGTAACAGCCCTTTTTGAAGGAACTGAGGCTAATGCTAGCAAACTAACAACGAATGTATTTAACGTTCCTTATAGAGTTTTTTTATACTCGTTTGCTTTCATAGTTATGAGTAAAAAACCTCTAATAGTTACAAAAAAAAGAAAAGATATGAATGAAGTCGAAGTAATTGAAAATAAAAAAATTAGGAAGCAGACCCTAAAAAATATTTTCTGCAACCCTATATTGATATGTACATTTATTGGTTTATTTATTTGATCAACACAATTAATACCAGGGATTCGTTGTCTAGATTTAGGAAGAACGATGACTTCGACGATGTCTAACGGCTCAAAAGTCAAAGAAAAAGTCCTAGATTCGCCCTTACGTTTTGATCTTTTGTTTCCACCATCGTTTAAAATTATTTCTACATTACAAACTATTTGCACTCCATTAGCTTGACTTGCTATTGGTATGACAATGAATAAGGGTAATTTGAAAGAAGCTATAAAAGACAAAACAGTATGATACGCATCGGTTATAAAAGTTTTAGTGGCACCTTTGATAATATTAATGTTTGTTATGGTATTTGCTTTTATTGGTTATCAGACCGGTTGATTCAAACTGACAAACATTCAACTAGTTTCATTGGTAATACTAACAGCTTCCCCACCAGCTAATGTGGTAGTAGCGTACTCGATTTCTTATCAAAAGGGAGCAAATCTATCTAGTAACCTTACTACTTTATCTACTTTATTATCTGTCATAACTTTACCAATATGGGTAGTAGTCGTTACAGCTATTAGTGTTCTACCCATATTTGGAGTTGTGACTTAAAGGAGAAATTTTTATGCGAATTATATGTTTTGGTGTGCGAGATGTTGGAGAAAAAATCTTCAACGATGTAAATAAGAAATACAATTATGAATTAACATTTACAAAAGAATTATTGAACCATAGTAATGTTAATTTAATAGATGGCCACAATGTTGTTCTTTTAAGAGCTAACTGTATTGCTGATGAAAAAAACCTGACTTACATGAAAAACAAGGGAGTAGAATATTGCTTTACTAGAACCGTTGGAGTTAATCATATAGACATTGATGCAGCAAAGAAATTAGAAATAAAAACAGCATATGTACCATATTATTCACCAAATGCCGTTAGTGAGTTAGCTCTCTCTATGGGTTTGTACATGATAAGAAATTTAAATTTAATGGCGGATAAAATGAATAAAAAAGACTTTCTAATTGATAATAATTATTTCTCTAAAGAAGTAAGAAATTCTACCATTGGAGTAATAGGAACAGGTAGAATTGGTTTTGAAACTGCTAAAGCTTGAAAAAGTTTAGGTGCCCAAGTACTTGGTTACGATATATTTCCACGCTCAGATGCCAAAGGAATTATTGAATATACATCATTAAATGAACTATTGGTGAAATCAGACTTGATTACACTTCATTGCCCGCTTATCAAAGGCCAAAATGAAGAGTTTATAAATAAAGACTCAATAGCAATGATGAAAAAGGGTGTAATACTTATAAATGCTGCAAGAGGGGAACTTATCAACTACAATGACCTACTTAGCGCTTTAGAAGTTCAACATATAAAGTCTGTGTGCTTAGATACTTTAACTAACGAGAGTGAGGTTTTCTTTAAAACACATGTCAAAGACCTCAATAATGCAACTTACGAAAAGTTACTTTCATTAAAACCAAGAGTTTTGATCACTCCTCATATTGGAAGTTTTACTGATGAAGCCGTTAAAAATATGGTGGAGATAAGCTTTGAAAACTTAAAAGAGTTTATTCAAACTAATTCATGTAAAAATATAATCAAATAAAGATGTGTTCATCTTTTTTTTAATTATATACGTTCTTAGTTCCTAACATAATGAATACCTCTTTTAAAATAAGTAGTTTGTGAGATATTAATACCTACCTTTTTAGCAGATATTATAAACCAATAAGTGTAAAATTAGTATAAAATAGAGTTGGTTAAAAGCTTAATTTTTAATTATATTACAAAATATACTTGATTTTAACTCTAAATTATATAAAATATAATTTATTTTGTTAACATATTTGATATAATCAAAAATGTATGAAAGGACTAAATTTATGGAAAATAGTAATGTTGAAGTAATGAAAGTTTTGACAACTAAAGATTTAAACGATTTTAAATTAAAACTAAACGAATACAATGATAAATTAGTTCGTTCAAGTCAAAGAGTAATTGTGGCAAAGGCAAAATATGCAAAAAGAGATGTTGATAAAGATTTTGTAAAAAAATATGAACTCGAATATAAAAATATGAAAACTGAGTTTAAAAACTTTGCTAACACTAAAATATTTTTGGATAATTTCAAAATGGAAGCACAAAAACTTAATAAGCATAAAAAAGGCAGCGAAGAATATTGAAAAAGCTATGAACATTATAAGACAGCTCAATACATTTACAAAGAAGCCAAAAATGCAATAAAAGACCGAGGTCATAGTGGAGAGTTAACTAAATTAAGTGACATCGCACTTAAATTAACTAATGTTTCTTTTAAATATCGTGAAGACTACCCATTGGCTGTTAAGGAAGTTAGTTTAGAAGTAAAACACGGGGATTATGTAACTATAATTGGACATAACGGGAGTGGTAAATCAACCCTTTCAAAAATAATTATTGGTGTTTTGCAACCAACAGCTGGGAGCATAGATATTTATGGAAATAGAGTTACTGGAAGTAACATAAATATAGCAAGAAAATTTTTAGGAATTGTTTTTCAGAACCCTGATAACCAGTTTATAGGATCAACAGTTAGAGATGATATTGCTTTTGGTTTGGAAAATAGAAGAATGGCACCATCAAAAATGGGTGACATCATCGAGGCGTCCGCTAAAAAAGTAAATATGCATGAATTCTTAGATCACGAGCCACTAATGTTGTCGGGAGGACAAAAACAAAGAGTTGCTATCGCATCTGCCTTAGCTCTTTCACCAGATATATTAATTTTTGATGAAGCTACAAGTATGTTAGATCCAAAAGGAAAAACAGAAGTAAAAAATATAATGGTTGAATTAAAAAACACAAGAGAGAAAACTATCTTTTCGATTACGCACGATATGGATGAAATTCTTAATGCGGATAAAGTAATGGTTATGAATAAAGGGGAACTGGTAAAATTTGGTTCTCCAAAGGAAATTCTGGCCGACAAAGATTTTCTCCGTTCAATACACCTAGATATTCCTTTTGTTGCTCAGGTTGAAGAGGCTCTTGAGGAGCTAGGAATAAAGCTAGAGCATAGTAATAACTTAGAGGAGTTAGTGAATAAAATATGTCAAAATTAAGAGATGCTACACCCGAAGAGAAAGCAAAACTAATAGTTGAAAAAAAAGCTTCAAAAACAAAATACAAAAATCATGTTCGTGAATTAGCTATCAATCAAAAAAAACAAACTAAAATAAGAAAACAAAAACACAAAGAAATAATAGCTAATATTAAGAGTGACTTATCTAAACAAAAAGAATATCAAAAAGAGTTGAAAGATTACAAGAAGGCAGATTTACAAAACACTCCAGAAAGAGTAAATGAAGTAAGAAGTTGATATAATAACCTCGAAACAAAAACTAATAGCGATAAAAAGTCTTACAAGAAAAAACTTGCGAAAGCTAAAAATACGTATTTTGATTTCTCGGGTGAAATTAAGTTAGAAAACGTTTCATTTACTTACGGTATCAATACACCTTTTGAGTTTCGAGCACTTAACGGAACTAATTTAACAATACAAAAGGGTAAAATAACAGCCGTAATTGGAATGACAGGTTCAGGTAAATCAACCCTAATTCAGTTGACTAATGGTTTAATAACAACAGAAACCGGACGTACAATCGTTGGGAATTACCCAATTTTAGCTTCAACTAAAAAAATTAAAGAAGTTAAAGACTTGAGAAGAGAAGTTGGTTTAGTATTTCAATTTCCTGAGTACCAACTATTTCAAGATACAATTGAAAAAGACATCGCCTTTGGACCTATAAACCTTGGAGCAGACAAAGAAGAAAGTTTGAAAAAAGTACCAGATCTACTTAAGATGGTTGATTTGCCAACTGATTACGCAAAAAGAAGTCCATTCGACTTATCTGGTGGTCAAAAAAGAAGAGTGGCTATTGCAGGGATAATTGCTATGGACGGAAACACATTGGTATTAGATGAGCCTACTGGTGGTTTAGACCCGCAAGGTGAAGAAGACTTTATGCGTTTATTTTACAACTTGAATAAAGAAAAGAAAAAAAGAATTGTTATAGTTACCCATAACATGGACCATGTATTGCAGATCGCTGATGAAGTTATTGTGATGCATAAAGGTAGGGTTATTGCAAAGGATTCCCCATTTAAAATCTTTTCAAACAAGGAATTGCTTGAAAAGATTGAAATAGAACCACCTAAATTATATAAAGTGGCTCATGGTCTTAAAGAAAAGGGAATTGACATTACCGCAAAGGAATTTAGAACAATTAAGGAATTAGCACTTGCAATAAAAGAATCTAGAACAAAATTAGGGGGAAAATAGTATGAGAATGGTTTTTGGTAGATACATGCCACATAACTCTATAATTCATAAAATGGATCCAAGAATTAAACTTTTCATGATTCTTTGTCTTATTGTTATTATTTTTCTTAAAATTGGTTTTACGGGTTTTGCAATAGCCGGTACTCTAATTATGGGATTGTTTTTCGTAAGTAAACTAAATTTTAAAATGCTGTGAAAATTATTTACCCCGATATTGTTTATCTTTATTGTGTTGATTTTAATTAATTTTTTTATGTTAGCACCCTTAGCTTCTGAAAACATTGATTGAAAAATGCTCTCTCAAAGCGCAAGATGAGGTGAGTCTAATGAGTCCGGATATATTTTTAATTGAAAAAAAATTTATATATCTGAAAAAGCATTTTATAGAGCTTCATATATGACATTAAGAATATTCTTGATGATAACTTTAACCACTATTTTGACTGGAACCACACAACCATTAGAGTTGACATTAGCAATTGAAGACTTATTGTGACCACTAAAGTTAATTGGTATACCAGTTTATATATTTTCTACAATCATTTCGATTGCTTTAAGAATGATACCAACGCTAATCGATGAGGCTGGAAGGATAATGAAAGCACAATCCTCTAGGGGGATAGATTTTAAAAATGGTAAATTAGCGGATAAAGTCAAGTCAATGACGTCTTTAATAATACCATTATTAGTTTCAGCGTTTCAAAAGGCTGAAGACCTAGCATACGCAATGGACTCAAGAGGATATGATCCACACGCAAAAAGAACCAGATATCGCCAAGTGAAATTTAGAATTTGAGATTGATTTATTTTCATATCTGTTATGTCTATAATAGTATTTTTATTCATCTATAGTCATGGTTACTTTGATGTTCTAAATGTGATTAAAATGCCAAGACTAGATAAAATACTTGATATTTAATGAAGAATTACTATGTTTTCACCTTAGAATATGATGGAACAGATTTTTGTGGATGAGCAAAACAATCAAACCAAAAAACAATACAAGGAGCTTTAGAAAAAGCTATCTTCAAAGTTACAAAAGGTACGAGTTTTAGACTAGTCGGGGCTTCTAAAACAGATTCTGGAGTACACGCAAAGGACCAAAAAGTTTGAATAGAACTAGATTTTAAACCCATTTTTCCTGGTTTTATAAGAGCTATAAATAGTTCATTACCACTCGGAATAATGATTAAGGACTTTGAATCTGTGGACGCTTCTTTTAAGGTAAGAAACTGTAAAGAAAAAATATATAAATACATTATCAAAACTAATAAAAGATCGGTTTTTGAAGACCGCTTTTATTATGTTCCAAAGAGACCCTTAAACTTCGAAAAACTAAACGAAGCATTAAAGTTATTTATTGGAGAGCACGATTTTATCAATTTTTCAGGTCTAACAAAGTTAGAGGCCGATGTAATAAATACTAAACGTGAAATAAAAGATATAACACTAAAGTTTTCAAAGGACATTTATACAATTGAGTTTGTAGCGAAAGGTTTCATAAGATATCAAATTAGGATGATCCTTGGAGCAGCATTTGCATATGCATTAAACAAGATTGAGAAATCAGATATAATCAAAGTCCTTAATAAGGAAGCTAATAAACTCCCATACATTGCAGACCCAAGGGGACTAATTTTGTATAAAATTACATATTAATTGATTTGTTTGTGTAAAATATAAATGTAGTCGTTTTGAATTATATAACGTCTAATAAATCAGTAGGTAGTATGTATTGCTGCAGTTTTTTTGAATAATTCCATAGTGTAATAAGGGAAAACTGCATAATATATGATAGCTACAACGACTACAAAAAAACGCAAAAGCGTTTTTTTTTATTGTTTTTACTCAGTTTTTAATACCTAATTATACAAAAATTTAAAAAATAATATATAATATATTTGCTTACTCACTAGCCCCGGAAGCGAAGGAGAAAAAAGCACATGAAACAAACTACACTAATTAAAACGGCAGACATTGCCAAAAAGTGATATGTAGTTGACGCAACTGATGCAATTTTAGGTAGATTATCTACTGAGGTTGCAACAATATTAAGAGGAAAACACAAACCAACTTTTACACCACACATCAATAATGGAGATCATGTAATTGTTATAAATGCTGAAAAAGTAGTCTTAACTGGAAAAAAAGAAAATGACAAGAATTATTATCATCACTCAATGCACCCAGGTGGATTGAAATCAAGAAATGTTAAAACTCAACGTCAATTGTTTCCAGAAAGAATTGTGGAAAGAGCTGTTCGTCTAATGTTACCAAAAAATGTTCAAGGTTCAAACCAGTATCGTGCATTGCATGTTTATGCAGGCCCAGAACATCCACATCAGGCACAAAATCCAGAAGTTTTAGTGTTAAGTTCAAAAAAAGGAGATAATAAATAATGGCAATAAAGAAAAATGAAGCAATGTACAGAGGTACAGGTAGAAGAAAATCTTCTGTTGCCCAAGTTATTTTAACTCCTGGAAATGGTGAAATAATCGTTAATGGCTTAAAAGCTCTAGACTTTTTCCCATACGCAACATTAGTACAAGAAATGGAATTACCACTTGTGGCAACTGGAACAAAAGAAGACTTTTCAATTAGAGTTATGGTTAAAGGTGGAGGTTTCACAGGTCAAGCTGGAGCGGCCCGTTTAGGTATAGCAAGAGCACTTTTAGAGGCAAGTAAGGATTACAAAGCAGAACTAAGAAGCAAAGGCTTGTTAACTCGTGACGCTCGTGTTAAAGAACGTAAAAAGTATGGTTTATATGGAGCTCGTAGAGCGCCTCAATTCTCAAAACGTTAATATACAATATCATATGCGCATATGAACACCTTACAAAGGTGTTTTTTTAACTTTAATTATCCTATAGTTTTTTTTACTTTGGAAAAAGTTCTATTTTTTTAAAATAAAGCGGTAGTATTTATCAGGAAGTGTCATAATTATTATGGAAGGATAAGTAAGGGATCTTACTTAATGAAGGATAATGCAAATGGAAAAGTTATCTAAAATATTCAAGGAAGCACAAAAAGCTTACGAAGAGTTTTCATCTTTCTCTCAGGAGAAAGTCGACAAAATATTCAAGGCAGCTGCTATTGCGGCTAATGAAAACAGAATTGCTTTAGCAAAAATGGCAAAGCAAGAAACTGGTATGGGTATTATTGAAGACAAAATATTAAAAAATCATTATGCAAGTGAGTTCATCTATAATAAATTTAAAGATTTACAAACTGTAGGTACATTTTACTCTGATAATAGTCTTGGTATCGAGAAAGTATATGAACCAATAGGAGTGATAGGTGCTGTTATACCTACTACAAACCCAACATCTACTGCCATTTTTAAGTGTTTGTTAGCAATCAAAACTAGAAATTGTATCATTATTTCACCACATCCAGGTGCTAAAAGAAGTACGATTGAAGCCAGCCGAATAGTCTTAGAGGCAGCAATAAAAGCCGGTGCACCAAAAGGCTTTATTGGTTGAGTAGATGAACCTTCATTAGAAAAAACTGAGTATGTTATGAAAAATTCAAATATTATTTTAGCAACCGGAGGTCCGGGTATGGTGAAATCAGCATACTGTTCTGGGGTACCTGCAATTGGTGTTGGTTCAGGAAATGCACCAGCCATTATAGATGATACTGCCAATATCGATATGGCTACATCATCAATTATTCAATCTAATACTTTTGATAACGGGGTTGTTTGTGCTACTGAGAATTCCTTGATAGTTATAGATACTATATACGAAAAAGTTATTAAGTCATTTGAAAGTAAAAATACTTATATAGTAAGAACTGAAGAAGAAAAACAAAAGTTTCGAAAAGCAATGTTCAAAGAAGGTAAATTTGGTCTACTTAACTCTGAATTAGTGGGGCAAAACGCACAAAAAGTAGCTGAACTTGTTGGTATTAAAATTCCAAAAAATATTAGATTTATTCTGGTTGAAGCGGAAGACACTTCTTACAAAGAAGCGTTGGCTCATGAGAAATTATCAACCTATGCTTCAATCTATAAAGCAAATAATATAGAAAGTGCCGTTGAAAAAGCTAGGGACATATTAAAGATGGGTCCTGGTCATACAGCTTCGTTATGAACAGACTTAAACAAGCAAAAAAAATCACTCGAGCTTTTTAAAACTTTGAACCCTGGTAGATTGCTTATAAATCAACCATCTGCATTCGGAGGAATTGGAGATATGTATAACTTTGGTTTAGAGCCAAGTTTAACACTTGGTTGTGGTACTCACGGGGGCAATTCGTTCTCTGAAAATGTAGGTCCTTTAAACTTATTAAATATCAAAACTGTTGTAGAAAGAAGGGATAATATGCAATGGTTAAGAATACCTGAGAGAATCTATCATAAGTTTGGTTCACTAAGTGTTGCACTTGAAGATCTTAAAGAATGAGGGACTCAGAAAGTTTATATAGTAACAGACAAAATCATTAATCAATTATATGGTAAAAAAATAACTTCTGTATTAGACACAATGAAAATAAAATATGCTATTTTTGATAGGGTTGAACCAAATCCAATGCTTTCTACAACTGAGGCAGGTGCAAAAGAAATGGCACTATTTGCACCAGATGTTATCATTGGCTTTGGTGGTGGTTCATCAATGGATGCCGCTAAACTAATGTGATTGATGTATGAAAATGATGGCGATAAACTAAACTTTGCTGAATTATCATTAACATTTGCAGACATAAGAAAAAGAATTGTTAAGTATCCAAACACAGGAAAAAAAGCTAAGATGATTTGTATACCCACAACATCTGGAACTGGTTCAGAAGTCACACCATTTTCTGTAATCACTGATGATAAAAATCATAAAAAATATCCTTTGGCTGATTATTCATTAACACCGCAAATGGCAATCATTGACCCTGAATTAACATTGTCAGTACCAAAAAACGCAACGAATGCACCTGCATTAGATGCTTTGACTCATTGTATGGAAGCCTATGTATCAATTATGGCTACGGATTACACTGATGGTTACGCCGTACAAGGTGCTCAAAATATATTAAACTATTTTTCTAGAGCTTATCATAACGGAACAAATGATAGAGAAGCGCGTGAGAAGGTTATGAACGGTGCAACTTTTGCTGGGATATCATTTGCAAATGCTTTCTTAGGAATTGTTCACTCTTTATCACATAAAGTTGGAGGTTACCACGGTGTTGTCCATGGCGCAGCAAATGCAATCTTACTACCCTATGTAATAAGATATAATGCTGGTTGTATTATAGATGGCGGAAAACAAACTTATTTCTCTCAGTTCGAAACACAAAACTCTCTTGAGAAGTATGCTAAAATGGCAAGACATTTAAATATTAATGGTAAAACTAATGAGGAACTAGTTGACGGATTAATAATGGCCATACAATCATTAACAAAAGAAGTAGAGTTACATTCATCTTTTAAAATGTATGGAGTAGACGAAAACAAATTCTTAGAATCATTGGATAGTATGGCAGAGGATGCATTTGACGACCAATGTACTGGTGCTAATCCAAGATACCCCTTGATAGAAGATATCAAAAATATTTATTTAGATGCATATTATGGAAAACCCATTAAAAAGTTAGGGAAAGATAAATAGAATAAAGCTTTTGTAATAATACGCCCAGATAGGCGTATTTTTTAAGTACTTAATCTACTGAAATGCTAAAAATTTTTATAATAAAAAAAAACATCTTCAAGCACTCCGAGAAGTGTTTTTTTGATGTTTATCTATATTTATGATTCAATAATTTTAATTTAGGTTCTATTGCTGCATATAAGACGTAAACTATTGTAAATCTTAAAACCTCAATAAAGAAAAATACTATAAATGTAATAAAGTATTTTTGTTTAAATGAATCCCAATTAACTTCATTTTCGTGATCGTGACCTTCGTGATCGTGACCTTCGTGATCGTGACCTTCGTGATCGTGACCTTCGTGATCGTGACCTTCAGCACCTGTTATTTCACTCAAATAAAGTGATAAAACAACTATAAATGCGAATATTGCCGAACTAATTAGCACAAACGGTATAATTGGCATTCATCTTTTAAACAAGTCTTTCTTTTTAACAGGGTCTTTATGGTAGTATGAATTCCTTGATATTACATAATAAAATGTTCACATTAGCCATATAAGTAAGACATATCCAAATGAATCTAAGACTATTGAGTAAATACTGTGTTCCGAATGAACAGCGAAATGTACATAAGGGACAACAAATGCTACTAAGCTTGATATTACTGGTCCTAAACTACCAATAGATAATATTATGATTGTCACATCTAAGTAACGCACACTTATCATACCCGCAGGAGTAGGGATACTTAAAAACTTTTCTCCTATATACCCGTCTAAGATAGTACAAATAAATGCCAAGGCCATAAAAAAACCTGCTAGTACAAGTTTGTATATCATATTTCGTTTACCAGTAATTAATAAAGTGTTTATGAAAGCAAAATCCTTATCTTCAATATCATCGTGTTGACCTTTAGAGTCAAAGTGATGTTTTCCATGATAATGATCTTTTAATTTCTCTTCATTGCTATGTTCTGGAACATTGTGTTCTTTTTTCATTATTAATTCCTCCTGATAAAATTATATACTAAATTATAAAATTTATAATCTTTAATTATAAATTTTATAATTTTACTTTTTGTTGAGACTCAAGAAGATTGATATAAGACCCTTAAAAATGAGTGATTCGTCATATATGAACTTATCCGTTTCGATATTTTTCTTATATGTTAGGGCGTATCCGCCCGTAAATATAACACCATCAATATTCATGAAATTGGTAAGTTCTTTTAGAAGCCCTTTTACCATTAAATAATGGCCGTTATAGGTTCCGACACTTATAGCGTCAAATGTGTTTTTTCCAAAATTTAAGTTAGATAATGTATAATCTTGTTTCTCTAATAATGCACAATTTTGAATTAATCCTTTCATCCCTGATTCCAGACCTGGTGAAATTGTTGTACCAACAAATTTCTTATCATTAATAATCGATAAAGTTGTCGCGGTACCCATTGATACGATAATAAAATTTTTATAGTTGTAACTATTAAGGGTTCCAAAATAATTAGCAATAAAGTCAGCACCAATTCTTCTAACGTCGTCTACTAAAAAAGTCTCGTTTGTAACTAACTTTTCTTCTCTAACATTATATAATTTAACTTTTTTCTTATGTGCTAGTGCTCTAACAACATCGTTTCATTGAGGTACCACTGAAACGTATATTACAGCATCAAAAGAAAGTTTTAAGCTTTCTATTTTTTTGATAATAATATTTGAAGAACGGTATTCATTACTTTTAGATAATGCTTTGAATACCTCGCTAGTAATGTTGGTTTCTGAGTCTCACAATCTAATATCAACAGTTGTATTTCCAATATCAATCATTAAAAGTCTCATAATTTCCTCCGAAACAATATAATTTTACCTAAATTTTATAATAAAAAAGTTTTTTCCTATATTTGTCTTAAAATAAAGTAAATATAGGAGAGTGAGTTAATGAAAGCAATTTACCCAGGTAGTTTTGACCCTTTTCATGAAGGACATTTAGAGGTGTTAAAAAAAGCCTGCAAGCTTTTTGAAGTTGTCTATATTGTAATAACTAAAAACATTTTTAAAAATACAAACCCTAACCTTTCGAGTAGAAGATCTCAAATAGAAGAAAGTGTAAAAGGTTTGGGGAATTGTATAGTTTTAGAAAACAAGGATGTTTTGACGGGTGAATTTGCCCGGAACTTAGGTGTAAACTACTTAATTAGAGGAATAAGAGATAAAAGTGACCTTGACTATGAAATAGAATTAGCAGATGCGAATAAAAAAATATTTCATGATTTAGAAACAATCTTGTTTATAGCTGATACAAACAAAAGAGAAATTTCTTCGACACGTTTGAAAGAAATTAACGATTATAAATATAAGTAAGGAGAAAATAAATGTATTCTATAAGTGACTTAAACGTTTTAATAAAAAAAAATAAAAATAAAAAGACTATCGTTTTTCCTGAGGGAACAGAAACAGAGATAGTTCAAGTGGCAAACAAAATTATAGAAGAAGAACTTGCAAATGTTATATTGCTTTACGACAATAAGAATGAAATACCTAGTACTTTAAATAGCAAAATAAAAACTTATATCGTTGGAGAAGTTGACAAGTCTATGGTTAATCTCTTAATGGAGATAAGAAAAGGAAAGATTACAGAAGAAGAAGCATTAAATTTAGTTACAAAAAGAAATTATTTTGGAGCATTACTTGTTAAGTTAGGAGAGGCTGATTGTATGGTTTGTGGTTTGAGTTACACTACTGCAGATACTTTAAGACCTACATTACAAATCATAAAAACTTCTGATAGTTATTCTATTGCTTCTTCAGTTCTTATTCTTTCAAAAGACGAAGAACAAATAATCTTTACTGATTGTGCATTAAATGTAGACCCATCACCAAGACAGCTTGCTGAGATTTCTGTTATGGCCGCAAACTTTGCTAAAGATATGAACGTTAAGGATGTCCAGGTATCCTTATTAAGTTACTCAACTAATTCATCTGGTAGTGGTCAAATGGTAGAGAAAGTAAAAGAGGCTGTCAATATATTGAATGAAAAAACCAATAATGATTTTATTTTTGATGGTGAAATGCAATTCGATTCCGCCTATGTAAAAAAGGTAAGAGATAAAAAATATTCATGCTCAAAAATTACTAAAGAAAAACCGGATGTTATGGTTTTTCCAGACCTAAATTCTGGGAATATTGGCTATAAAATCGCACAAAGAATGGGAGGATACAAAGCATCCGGCCCCTTTATATTAGGTTTGAATAAGCCTGTAAATGATCTTTCAAGAGGAGCCACATTTCAGGATATATATGAAACATCCATAGTAACACTTTTTCAAGCCTTACAAAGAAATGGAGAAATTAATTAATGATTTTAATAGTAAATGCAGGAAGTAGTTCTATAAAGTTTAAGCTTTTTGATACTTCAAACTTAAATAATCCTATATCTATAGTAGAGGGGATAGCAGAAAGAATTAATGTTGATGGTAGGTTGATTATCAAAACAAAAACCGATAAGTTTGAATTCGATGATTCAATGAAAAATCACGACGATGCTGTTCAATCTATACTAGTAAGATTCAAAGAGTTAAACTTAATAAAAGATTTTGATGATATAAAGGGAATTGGTTTCAGAGTAGTTCATGGTGGAAATAAGATTTTAAGATCTGTTGAACTTACAGAAGAAAATAAAAAAATAATCGAGGAAAATATCAAACTAGCACCATTACATAACCCTGGGGCTCTCACAGCAATTACAGCTTTTGAAAAGAAACTGGGTAGGGCAAAACTTGTGGGTTGTTTTGATACCGCTTTTCATCAAACTATGCCAAGAGAAAACTATTTATATGCAACTCCCTATTCTTGATTTAAAGATTTCTCCCTAAGAAAATACGGTTTTCACGGAATTAGTTATCAATATATAACCGAAAAAATGTCCGAGGTATTAAAAAAAGATAAGGAAAATTTAAACTTAATTGTATGCCATTTAGGTAACGGTGCTAGCATGTGTTGTATTAAAGAGGGTAAATCTTTTGATACAACTATGGGTTTAACACCCCTAGCAGGTCTTATAATGGGAACAAGAACCGGTGACATTGATCCATCAATTTTACAATATATGGCTAAACAGTTGGACAAGAATGTTGAAGAGATAACTGACATACTAAACAAAAAGTCTGGTATATTAGGTCTTTCGGGAATATCTAGTGATATGAGAGACATAACAGAAGCCATTCAAAATGGAGACAAACAAGCCACAATGGCATTAGATTTATATACGCAAAAAATTGCTGATTTCATCATTAAGTATACAAATCAGTTAAACGGGAGTGTTGATGCAATTGTGTTTACAGCTGGAATTGGCGAGAATGCTGCAGATGTAAGAAGCGGAGTAATAGACAAAATTAACATCATACCGTTGGATATAGATGAAGATCAAAATTTAAAATCTTATGATGAACATTTAGAAATATCATCGGCTAAATCATTATACAAAATACTCAAAATGCGTACTGATGAAGAGTTAATGATTTGCAAGGAAACTTTAAAATTTTTATAAAATAAGAAACTCAGGTTGCTGAGTTTTTTCTTTTGTAAGGCTTGTAATTTTATTTGTTCATTCGTTAAAATATATATCTAGGTGTATAATTTTTATATTAGTTTAGTGAAATTAGCTTTCTTCAAGAATAATTTTTAGCAAAAGTAAAGGAGTACGTAAATGTGAAGATAAATAGAAATTTAGAGTTTTCAATAAAAATGGTTCTTTTAATTTTTATGATTGCGTTTTTGATACTTGATTTTTTATTTCAAATATATATTCCTAAAAAAAATGTATCAAGTTTACCGACAATAGAAAGATTGAATATATATTACTCTTTCTTTACTACTCAATCAAATTATTTAGTTGTTTTTTACTTAATTTTTGCATTGTGCTTAAAGGAAGCGTATAATAAAAAACCTCCATTCGGTATCGAACTTGCTATCACAGTATATATTACAACTACTATGTTTGTTTTTTGACTTGGTTTAGTCTCATCAAAAGATGAGTTTGGGTCTTATCAAAAAGCTAATTGAGTTTCAACAATTATCCTACACTTGATAATTCCTTCTATAATGATTTATTATTTCATGATATCTTCTGGTGACTATTATTATAGTTTCCGAGAACATGGTAAATTATCAATGTATGGGATAACTCTTTACCCATTAGGTTATCTTTGTTACGCCATGATTCGTGGAGAATATAGATTCAGGTTATACGGACCAAAATTCTTCTCGAATATATATACTTATAACAATGGTCACTGAGTTAGCAGTTGGGAAAAAATATTTGGAGATAAAGCAGGTTCAATTCAAAATGCCAATCCCTATACTTCTCAAATGTGATTTCCGTATTGGTTTATGAATTTGCATACTAACTATACTTTAAAAGATGTAAATGGTAATGTTTGATTCCCAACTAATAATATTTCCCAAACACACGCAATTCTGATTTTTGCTTTAGCTTGCTTTTGCATTAGTGCAATTGTTATCACTGCACAATTGTTCTATTTAAATTGAAATAACAAAAAGTTTTATCGTTGACATGATATAAATGAGAATCTTCTTTCAAAAGAAGAACACGATTATAGAATAAAAATCGAAAAGTTAAACAAGAAAAATATGATGTTTTATTTAAAAATATTATTAATACATACAAATACTGAGTTGAGAAACTGAAAAACTTCTTTAAAAACTCTTAGTAAAACAGAGAGAAAAAAGAAGTTAGAGGAATATAAGAGCGAGCTTAAAAAAACACGAGTTAACGAAAGATTGCAAAAAAGCAAAACTCGATTAGAAGCGAAGCGGAATAAAGAAGCGTTGAATGATCTATTAAATACTCTTAGCACAATGGATAGGAGTTTCGTAAAACATAACTTAAGGGAAGCTAAGAGATTGCAAAAACTTGTGAAAAAAGGAGTCCTTATTTCAAACAATGATTACAAAAGGTATGAGCAAATTATTGAAAGTTTACAAAATAAAGACAATAAAAAAATGCCCTAGTTCAAGCTATGAATATAATTCTCTAAGTATACATTATGTTAAAAAAAACATAAAATTATACAAGGAGAATTTTTTAAATGGCTAATTTAAAAGGAAACAAATCAAACATCCTAAATTTTGAGACTAAAAAAGAGTTGATTATCAAGCATTTTGATCAAAATTTATCTTATAAAGACCTATCAAAAATGTACAATATTTCATATTCAACAGTTAGAAGAATGTGTGTAGATTGAGAAGTTTTTGGTGATGAATCGCTTATTTCAAAAACTGGAAAACACAATAAGCACAACGGAAAGATTAGAATCAATTCAAAAGATCCAAAAGATAAGAAAATTGCAGAACTTAATAAAAAATTGAAATGATTAGAAATGGAGAATGAGGTTTTAAAAAAGTTCAATGAACTGATGGAGAATTCAGAAAAAAAATTATAAAGTATTACAAAACTATAGATAAATATAATAACAAATACACGGTTCTTTCTTTATGTAAATTATTTAATGTCACAAGAGCGAGTTATTATCGCTGATGTGGTAAAAATAAACCGGATTATGAAATAAAAATAGATATGGACTTAGCATATAAAATAAAAAATATATTCATGATAAACAATGGCATTTATGGTGCACCCAGAATAAAAATAATTTTAAATAATCAAGGCATAGTAGTAAGTCAATCTAAAGTTGCAAGAATAATGAAATTATTTAATTTATATTCAGTTATAAGAATAAAAAAGATGTATAGAAAACCGAAAGAAGTCAAAAAAATAACTTATGGTCCTAATCATGTTAATAGAAATTGATCTTTGTATTCAAAAAATGAGCTTTGAGTTACAGATATTACATATATACCTTTCAATAAAAAATTTGCATATTTAAGTGTTTTGAAAGACGCAAACACTGGATTCATAGTAGGTCATGAGGTATCTTTAAAAAATGACATAGATATTTACAGAAAAACACTTGAGAAAGCTTCGCTTCATAGACAAGATCTATCTAAGAAACTTATTATCCATTCTGATAACGGAAATCAATATACATCTATATTTGCAAAGCGTTATGCTAAAAAAAATAATATTATAATATCATTATCTAGACCAGGTAATTCTATTGATAATGGGATGTGTGAAACCTTTTTTTCATCATTAAAAGAAGAGTGAAAAATAAAACTAAAGCAGGATGAGTTTCTCAAGTTGAAATTAGCAATCGACAATTATATAGAATTTTACAATTATGAAAGAATAATGATTAAACACAAGAGCCCTCCAGCATATGCTTATTTAGATTTCAAATTATGAAAAAAAATACTTCAAACTTGGTTGAAGTATTCTTATAAAAAACATTTTGTATACTTGACAAAATATATTTACTAGTTCAAGCTAAGGCATTTTTTTATTTGATTATCAAACTTTTATTCGATCTTCTGGAGATTTATACATCCCGTCACCAGGTTTTGTTTGGTACACTTCATGGAATTTGTCTATATTAACCAAAACTCCATTACATCTAAACTCTTCAGGAGAGTGAGGGTCGACAAGTAACCTAGTATTTTTCAGTTCATCAGTAGACTTTCTTCTTCAAATAAATGCAAAGCTTTCAAAAAAAGTTTTAAGGTCGTTTGGGCATTCTTCAAGACAAATGTCCAATGCAGCGGCTAAACCACTTAAGTCACCTATATTTTCACCTAAGGTTAAAGTACCATTGACATTTGAATCTTTAATTTTATAAGAATTATATTGTTCAACTAGTTTTTTAGTTAAGTTATTATATTGTTTATAATCTTCTTCTGATCATCAATTATTAAGGTTCCCATCTTTATCAAACTTACCACCTTCATCATCAAATCCATGACTTACTTCATGACCTATTACAGCACCGATCCCACCAAGATTTTTTGCTCTAGACTCGTTAATATCATAAAAAGGACTTTGAAGTATCGCTGCCGGGAAACAAATTTCATTTGAAGACGGACTATAGTAAGCGTTAACAGTTTGAGGGTACATATACCATTTTTCTTTATCCACCGGGTCATTAATTTCGTCAAGCTCTTTTTTCACAAAATGTTTTTTTATTGCTTGAATATTATCAATCAATGAATGACCCTCTTCATAAGTTTTAATTTCTACATCATCAAAATTCTCGAACTTATCAGGGTAACCAATTTTAATGGTGAAATTATTTAATTTCTCTAATGCTTTTTTCTTTGTAGTATCTGTCATTCAAGTTAAGTCCTGTATTCTTTTTGAGTACACTTTTATTAATTTTTTAACTATATCTAGAACATCGTTCTTTGCATCTTCTGAGAAATGTTTTTTCACATACTCTTTACCTAATAACTCCCCTAAACTATTATTTACAAACTCAACAGCTCTTTCTATTTCTGGACGTTTTTCTTTTACACCTGTGAATATTGTAGAGTATTGGAAGTTAATATCGTATAGCTCATCAGAAGTCAATGAAGAAAATCCTGCTATAACCTTGAAAGTTAAAATATCCTTTAAGTCTTCAACTGATAAAGTTGCCAGCAACTCATTTAGTTTTTTTAAGTAATTCGGTTCAGTAACAATTATTTTGCTTGCTTTATCGTAACCAGTTTCACTCAAATATTTACTTCAATCGATGAATGAACACACATTATTCAATTCATCAATTGTAAAAATGTTATATATATTTTCTGGTACTCTAAATTCTTCTCTACGTAACATACTTCTAGATACTTCATATTCAAAGTTATATATTAATTCAAAAAGGTTTTTAGTTTTAAAACTAATTTTTGATACCTTTAATAAATTATCTATATAGATTTTATAAGCTTCTTTGATATCTTTGTGTCTTGGATGTGTTGTTTCATAAAAATCTCGATCACTCATTCCCAAGTCCATTGAACCTATCATAAGTGCTCTTAAATTACTATTTTTGTAATCGGCATCAACGCTCTTTAAATGAAAGAAAGATAAACTATACTTGTCAAACATTTTAATCAAGAAATTGGTAAATTCTTCCTTACTTTTTAGGTTATCAATATCTTTAATAATATTTTCTATAGGTTTTAAACCTTCTTTATTTCTAAAATCTTTGTTTAAATAATTATTAAACAAATTAATTATTAGTTTTTGGTCTCGACTTGCTTTATCAGATTTATTTTTCATATCAAATATTAAATCTTTAATATCATCAATCGATTTTTTCCTCAATATTTCGAAACTTCCCCAAGAAGCATAACCTTCAGGTAAGTCATTCTCCTCTATTCATTTTTTATTAATATAATCATAGAAATTGTCTTGTGCTCTTAATTTATCGTTCATATTTTCTCCTTTACATATTAGTATTATAGTTGTTTTATTTTGAAAAAACTAGGCGTATCGTTTCCTACCAATGCATAATAACTTTTATTATAAACCCGTTAAAACACGTCACTAAATTAATGATAAACACCTAAATAATTCAAAATTATTAAATTAGCTTCGATTATTAAAGTGTGGACTTTGAATAATGGTGTTCCCATTTATAGCAATCGTTAAGGGAGACTTTTAAAATCGCTATAGAATGATATATAATATTATGTGACATTAATATATACCCAAAATGGTATAATTAAAAGGAATGAGGTTCATATGGTACATTTAAGGGCTAGAAATTTACCATCAAAAGGAAGAGTAGTAGAATGACTTTTTACAGGAGAACACATAGCATTTGGGGACGATTTTGCCTTAATCAAATTAGATGAAGGTGGAGAAGTAAAGATTAAGTCCAATTATAATGGAATGATTGTTAAAACAATCAAACTGGGAAGCAGTGTTAAAAACGGGAGCATTCTTGCAAATATTGCCATTGGTGAAAAAGAAATTTCAAAATTTAAAAATAGACATTTTACAAAAGAAGGTTATGAAGAATCTGTTGTCGATGGAATTTATCTTCCAGAAAATATTGACGATTCAAAATTCCAATCTGCAAGTACACCCGCTGATGAGTTCTCAGGGGCTGTTTTGTATGACAAATATAATCAAGCTATCACACCATTTTCTAGTTCAGAAGATGATTTGATGGATTCTAAAGATAAATTTGAGAAACTTGAAAATAAAGAAAATCATCTAAAAGATAAATTTGCAGCAATTAGAGAGAACATAAAGAAGTCGGTAAAAAATGCACCACAAAACAAAACCCTAGGTGACCTTAGCAAAGAAGAATTATTAAAAATGCAAAATAGTGATCTCATTTCTAAAGATGGAGAAAATATCTTTGCCTCAGATGGCGCTGGACCTAGTAAGTTCAGACAGATGATTCAAGCTAGAAAAGAAAAACTTTTAGAAGAAAACAACTTCAAAGAAACAAAAGAGATTGATGAATCAGTAAATGCTATGACTAATGTAGATGAAAAAGGAAGACCGCTAATATTAAGAAACATTATAGCCTCAAGAGTGGAAAAACTAAATGAAGTAGGCGGTGATGTTAAAGCCTTTAATGAACAACAACAAAAGCTTAGCAACATTAACAAAACAATCTCTCAAGAGGAGGAAAGTGCAGTGTCTCAAACATCGACTCAATCTAATGATGAATTTGATAATGAACCAATAGATATAAATGATGTTTCAACACATCATGGTTTCGTTATGCCTAAAAAAAATCCTTCTCAATTAGTAAATGAAATTGAAGCTAAGAAAAACAAAAGTTACGCTGAGTCTAGAATGACTAGTTTATATGATATAAACAAGCGTTGGAATTTAATAAAAGAACGTGATGAGAGAAATATAATTGATGATAGAAGAAGAGCGGTTGAGCAAGGAATATTTCAAAACGACAATCCTTTTTATGAAGCTTTGCGAGGCGGCAAAATCCCCAATGAGTTTTTTGCAAATGTACCATACCAAAATGGTAGAACCGGAGAGACAAGTTATATACCATATAATAAAACTCCAAAAGGAAAAAAAGAGTTTGAGGCATGGTTACGCGCTTCAAATTTATACACAGCGTATAAAGAGGGAGAAATCGAGTCAGAAGATAGAGACCTTAAAAAGGAGCAAGAGTTAGTATCAAATAAACAAAAAAAATATAAGCATGAAACTAATGAACTTGATATGCGTAGCGAAAAACCTTTAAACGATACACAAACATATAATCTAGAAGAAGATTTTGATTCGGAAAGCGATGACTTTGAAGAACTTTATCGTGAGTTTAAAGCTAAAAAAAGAAGAAGAGAGCAATTAGAAAAAACTAAAACTACAAAAAATGAGTATCAACAACTTTTAAAAGAGTTATTGAAACAAGGTGGAGATTTCAAAAATTTGTCTGGTGAGTCAGAAGCAGAGAATACAATAAACTTCTTGAAAAAACAAGTAAACGAATTGCAAAATACTTTAATTCAACAAAATCAACTAGCAGCAGCCACACAAAAACTTAATAATGGCATCCATTTAGGGGGCGGGAGTGACACCTTCTCTCAACTAATGCAATATATGATTATGCAGAATCTTATGCAAAATATGAATACTGGTGGTCCAAAAACAAGTATTAATGAAATTAAAGAGCTAATAAAGTCAGAGATTAAAGAGTTCACAAAACAAATAAAAAACTCAGATGAGAAAGATTTGGATTATATTGATAAACAAAGAAAAAATTACGGTGATATGAAAACTGTGAATTTCGAGAGTTCTAAACCAAAAAATAATTTAGGTCATCTTCATTACGAAGGTACCGATATCAACAAGGTTGTTCACAGAAAGAAAGTTAATGAGAATAGAAACGCGGCTGTTAAGTCGATGATACTTAGTCAAAGTTATATTCCACCTTTAACTATCTCAACGGAAATAGATATGTCTTCTATATTAAAACTTAAACATATGTTAAAACAAACACAAAATCACATTAAGTTTCCTACAATAGCTTTTATTGCTAAAGCAATATCTATAGCATTAGAGGAACATCCAAAACTTAACTCAAGTTATGACCCTGAAAGTAATGAAATACTGATAAAAAAATATCATAATATAGGATTGGCAACTGAAACAAGCGAAGGCTTAATAATACCTGTTCTTAAGTTTGTAGAAAAACTATCAGTAAAGGAAGTTGCTATTGATATCAAAGAAATGACACAAAGACTAAGATCTGGTGAACTTTACAATTATGAGACCGAAGGAAGCACAATTACAGTTGCTAACTATGGTAATATTGGTGCAATTCAAGCAACTCCAACTATATTTTATCCAAATGCCGCTGTCATTGGTGTCGGTAAGGTTGTTAAAAAGCCAGTTGTAATAGACAATGAAAAGTTGGCTATAAAAGCAATCATGAATACTACCCTAACTGTTGATCAAAGAATAATTGATGCAGCAGAAGCAGGGAGATTTTTATCCAAGTTAAAAGAAATATTAGAAAAACCAGAAATACTAACAGTTTCATAGTAAATATATTTTGTCAAGTATACAAAATGTTTTTTATAAGAATACTTCAACCAAGTTTGAAGTATTTTTTTTCATAATTTGAAATCTAAATAAGCATATGCTGGAGGGCTCTTGTGTTTAATCATTATTCTTTCATAATTGTAAAATTCTATATAATTGTCGATTGCTAATTTCAACTTGAGAAACTCATCCTGCTTTAGTTTTATTTTTCACTCTTCTTTTAATGATGAAAAAAAGGTTTCACACATCCCATTATCAATAGAATTACCTGGTCTAGATAATGATATTATAATATTATTTTTTTTAGCATAACGCTTTGCAAATATAGATGTATATTGATTTCCGTTATCAGAATGGATAATAAGTTTCTTAGATAGATCTTGTCTATGAAGCGAAGCTTTCTCAAGTGTTTTTCTGTAAATATCTATGTCATTTTTTAAAGATACCTCATGACCTACTATGAATCCAGTGTTTGCGTCTTTCAAAACACTTAAATATGCAAATTTTTTATTGAAAGGTATATATGTAATATCTGTAACTCAAAGCTCATTTTTTGAATACAAAGATCAATTTCTATTAACATGATTAGGACCATAAGTTATTTTTTTGACTTCTTTCGGTTTTCTATACATCTTTTTTATTCTTATAACTGAATATAAATTAAATAATTTCATTATTCTTGCAACTTTAGATTGACTTACTACTATGCCTTGATTATTTAAAATTATTTTTATTCTGGGTGCACCATAAATGCCATTGTTTATCATGAATATATTTTTTATTTTATATGCTAAGTCCATATCTATTTTTATTTCATAATCCGGTTTATTTTTACCACATCAGCGATAATAACTCGCTCTTGTGACATTAAATAATTTACATAAAGAAAGAACCGTGTATTTGTTATTATATTTATCTATAGTTTTGTAATACTTTATAATTTTTTTTCTGAATTCTCCATCAGTTCATTGAACTTTTTTAAAACCTCATTCTCCATTTCTAATCATTTCAATTTTTTATTAAGTTCTGCAATTTTCTTATCTTTTGGATCTTTTGAATTGATTCTAATCTTTCCGTTGTGCTTATTGTGTTTTCCAGTTTTTGAAATAAGCGATTCATCACCAAAAACTTCTCAATCTACACACATTCTTCTAACTGTTGAATATGAAATATTGTACATTTTTGATAGGTCTTTATAAGATAAATTTTGATCAAAATGCTTGATAATCAACTCTTTTTTAGTCTCAAAATTTAGGATGTTTGATTTGTTTCCTTTTAAATTAGCCATTTAAAAAATTCTCCTTGTATAATTTTATGTTTTTTTTAACATAATGTATACTTAGAGAATTATATTCAAACAGTTTCATAGAGACTGTTTTTTTATTTTTTTAGGCACTAAAAATTCTTAAAATATTTTAAAAAATCAAAATTTTAAGTATAATTATAAAGTTGAAAAACACAAACGGCGTATATGGCGAAGTGGTTAACGCACCGGGTTGTGGTCCCGGCATTCGAGGGTTCAATTCCCTTTATACGCCCCATTAAATAGAAAAATGAAAAGCTTTAAGGAGCTTTTTTTATTTTGCTCTTTATAATTTATAAGTTGAATATTTTCTTGTTTTTATACGAGTATATTAATGGGGGTGATAACATCAATTATGAAATAAAGGATGAAATTACTATTGAAGAAAAGACGGTTCTAAAAAATAGTATTTCTGTTGTAACTGCTGCCGAAAGTAAAGTTAGCTTAGATGTTTGCTTTATAAATGAGTCATTTTATAAAGGAGATAAAAGGTATTTTAAACTTTTTGTTAGATTAAACTTGGTGTATGAAAACAACAAAGATTTTTTTGAAAAGAATAGTAAAAATGAGTATTGAAGGGTATCTATAGATAATGCCGAAATAAAATTATACGTTAGAAGTGAAAAAGGTTTAGTCCCGCTTTGAACAGATCCCAAAGATAATATAATCATAAGATTCGGAAGTATTTCAAGGGGTGACGAAAAACCTAATTATAGTGTCTATGAGTTCACGGAGGTTTTGATAGAGTATGAAAAGTTAGGGTGAACATTGTTAAATCAAATAGCCTTTAGTCTGCATTATTTTGTTACAACAGATGTGCCATTAGTTGGTGATGTTAAAGGAAATATTTTTATAGATAGGCATCCTGTCATTGAACATAAAAGTTTTAAAGAATCATCAATGCTTATAGAACACAACTTCATATCTGCATATATAAATATGGACTATGAAAATGAAAAAAGATCACACTATATCAATTTATTGCGAAGGGAAATGAACATAACTAATTCTAAAAATAATATAAATATAATCAACACGAAGTTGGATTTTAAAAATAGTTATATAAAAGAGGATGATACTGAAAATAGTTCACTTGGTGTTTTAGTTAATAGACTAATGGATGGTTATGTTAACAGTTTTGCAACTTTCTCAAAAGTTAAAAGTACATCTTATCTAAAAGGCAATGACAACCTAGATAACTATTATTCTATAAAGAGAAAAGAAGACAAAGTTAATTTCGAGGGGGATTCTTTTTCAATAGAAACTATTGATAAGACTAAATTAGATATCAAAACGAACAAAGTTATACTTGATGAAAGCGGTCACGAAGGCATTATATTAAATCCTCTATATAAAGGACCGTTATTTTATATTTGGTTTATAAACTTCAATGATTTAGAAATAGCTGTGAGCAATAATTTGAAAAATGATTCTTATTTTATTGATACTTTTAAAATAGTTAAAGAGTTAGATACCGATTTGAAATTCAGTTACATGTTGAATTATACCCTAGACCAGATATTACAAGTTGATTTATTGGATATAGATAAAGGGGTGAAATTTATAAATGAAAACGAAAAGCAAATTTTTTAAAATATTTTTACCAACTTTTATTGTAGTTGCTGTAATTATTACGTCTTCGCTTATAATTTGAAAATTCATTAAAACAAGTAGCGTTGATATTGTAAATGATAATACCGAAGTACCCATAGACGGAAAAGATAAGGAAGCAGAAAAGCTAGATTTTGTGAATACCAACCATAATATAGATTTCAAAGAAAATCAAAAAATGTATATGTTGGATTTTGATTTTGAACAAACTTATTTTGTATTGACCTTGTTTAAGTATTATTTTATGTTAGAGTTTCAAAAACTTGGACCCACTAACGAAAATATATCTCTAGTTTTCAGTATTGATTCACCAAATAAAACCCGAAGCATCAAAGCTACTTATCAGGGTGCAGCTAAAATATATGATTGAAATTATACTATTATAAATATATAATTATAAAGGTGATAAAATGAATTATTTTGAAGAAATAAAAAAAGCACTTGTTGAAAAAGGTGCTAAAGGGTCTATAACTAAAGAAAGTGAATTTAAGTCAATGGGTTTGGATTCCTTAGACCTTATGGATATGGTTATAATTTTAGAAGATAAATTAAATATAACATTATCAGACGATCAATTATTAAATATGAAAACCGTAGGGGATTTATTGAATACAGTAGAGGCATTGGTAAAATAAAATGAACACAAAGCTTTATGAAGAATATGTTAATATTTTCAAAGAAAAAAAAATTAAATTAACTGCTCTTCGTTTGGCAGTTCTTGAATGTGTTGCAACAAGTAAGCATTTTACAATTAACGAACTTGTAAGTGATGTTGAAAATAAAATGGGGTCAGTTAATGTGATGTCTATTTATAATAACGTTGATTTACTTCTTGAAATGCATTTACTTTTTGCAAATACTATCAACGGGAAACAAATTATTTATGAAGCAGTTGCTCCACAACTTATACATGTAAAGTGCCATGAGTGCGGTAGTTTCGAACATATTGAAAGTTCTTCATTAACTAATGATTTGTTTTCACAGTTTAGTTTAATAGCTTCATCTATTGATATGAAACTCGATCATTTCAAACTAGAAATGCACGGCACTTGTAAAAATTGTAGTAAGAATTAAAAAATCGTCTTCAATCTTTTTAATTTAATGTATAATAAAAAGGTTGAAAAATAGGGGTATAGTTCAGTTGGTAGAACATCGGACTTCAAATCCGAGTGTCGTGGGTTCAAGTCCTGCTACCCCTGCCAATATAGAATACAACCTTCAACTGAAGGTTTTTTTATTAGGGGTATAGTTCAGTTGGTAGAACATCGGACTCCAAATCCGAGTGTCGTGGGTTCAAGTCCTGCTACCCCTGCCAATATAGAAAATCAGTAATTAGTAAAGTAACTTACTAAAAAAGACTTATTTAAGTTATTGATCGGATATAAATTTAGTTTAAAATTTAATTTGTTTAACTTTAAAAAAATATTAAAAAGCAAAAGCATATAAAAAACACTCGTGGTTAACTACCGTACTGAGTGTTTTTTTGTATATTATTTGAATAATAGCCTTATTTTTTAAATAATTTTTCGTCATAAGCGACGAAACCAATAGTATCTACACCAGCATGGCAAGCATAAATTGGGGGCACTATGTCTGTGTCAAATTCGATTTTATTTTCACTCATGACATTTTTTATCTGAGTTATTATTTTATTTGAGGTTTCTTGTGTGTGTAAAAAGGTTATTTTTAAATGATTGCCCAAAGTTTTTTTAAAATATTGAGCAACCTTTTCTAATACTGATGCTACTGTTCTACCCATAGCTATTTTTTTCGGTTTACCACATCAGTGAATAGCAACTTTTGTTTTAAACATCTTCATCAAGGCAAGTAGCACAGCCTTACCACGACCACTTTTTGCTAGTTTCGAAAGATCACCAGGTACAATTACTACTAAAGTTTTTTTCTCTCATAATCTTAATTCTTTTTCAAACAAAGTTATATCTGTGACGTTGTTGTTTATCATATCATTGAACTTAAAAACTAATGATTTGATTACATTTGCTGCTAATCCATGATCTCAAACAGACACTTTACCCTTGTATTCGGGAGCATTAGCCACCCCATATGCTGTTGCGTGCATACTTGAAAGGTTAGGTGTTATTGTTATATGTATTATATGGTCATACTTTCCTAACATTTCATCATATTTCACCATCAATTCTCCTGGAGAAGCTTGGCTTGTAGATATTTTTTCGTTATTTTTTATTGCATCAAACACTTTGTGTTTCTCAACATTTTCTGGTGTATCTATAAAATCTTCTTCATCTTGTTTGATAATGTGTAGATTTATTAAATCAATGTTTGTACCAACAAGATCTTGCGTTAAGATACCTGACGAAGAGTCCACCAATATTCCTATTTTCATACGATCCCTCTTTTTCTATCTCTTATTATTATAAACTATTTCTTTCATACAGCTAAGGCAAATGTTTCTCTACCTGTATGGCAAGTTATTGTGTTTGGCATCTCTTGTGTCACATTAATTTTAAAACCTTTTTCTTCTATAGATTTTTTTACAAGAGTTATTGTTTCATCTTCTGATCTTGAATATGCAATATCCAAGATTTTATCTCCATCTTTGCATTTCTTTTCCAACAATTCTAAAGACTGTTCAATGGCTTTCTTAAAAGTTCTAGTCTTTCCTTCTTTGTCAATTGTTCCGTCATATTTTAGAATCGGTGTTATTTTCAAAATTTTAGCTAAACTAGCTGCACTCTTGCTAATTCTTCCACCTCTTACAAGTTGTTTTAAAGATTTTGGTATTATAAAACAAGTAAAATCTTGGTTTGATTCTTCAATAAGTCTAGTTATTTCTTCTCCTGTTTTTCCTTGTTTTATATACTCAAGCGTTTCTGAGACTTGTTTTTTTAGTAATATTGCTACACCATTAGTATCCACCACGAACACTTTACCTTTGTAAGGCTCATCTTGAGCCATCATGTAACAAGTATTAAATTGGCCTGATAATCCTTTTGATATCAATAAGCAAATCACTTGGTCGTAAGACTCTAAAAGTTCATCTCATTTTTTCATCATCTCTCCAGGAATTGATTGTGAAGTTTTTAATAACTCAGAATCAAATAGTTGATAAAAGTCATCAAAAGATAAATTTTCATCATCTGCAACTTGTTCCCCGTTTTCTTTTGTTATCATTAATGGAACAAGATAAAGATCTTTGTAATCTTGAGTATTTTTGATTCCTGAAGCAGAATCAATTATTAATGCTATTTTCATATAATTTCTCCCTTTTATTTTTAAAATTGCTTATTTAAAGCAATGACCCATTAAGGGTGCAAGATATTTGCTTAGACACTTTTTGGAAGCATTTACGCGCTTAGTTATGTAAAAGACATTATTTATTATATAATTGTTTTGAAGATAATCCAAGGGTTATAGGAGAGTAAAAATGAAATGATTTATTAGATATTGCGATGCTTTCGACGTTTTATTGGTAACTATAGAAAACAAAAAAATCGATTTTTTAAAAGTTAAAAATAATTTAGTAATTTTATACTCAAATAATGAAATTGTTGGATTTAATATTTTTAATCCAAATATTGATAAAACAAAAAATAATTTTTTACAAAATGAAAACTATGAAAATTATGTAAAGAAAGAAGTTTCTGGATATTTCAAGGAAGTTGATTTTCATAAGCAATTTGTTATTACCAAAGTAACAAAATGTGAAAAAATCGAAGGGACTCACTTGTCTCTATGTGAAGTAATACTTGATGGACAGTCAATCCAGATAGTTTGTGGTGCTAAAAATGTAAGAAAAGACTTAGTCACAGTTTTAGCGACCGAAGGGTCATGGATGCCAAATGGTATAAGGATAGGTCATGGTAAATTAAAAGGTTATGACTCATTTGGTATGCTTTGCTCTGCAAAAGAATTGAATATTGATAGTGACCCAAACGCAAGCGGAATCATAGAATTAAATCTTCCAGACAGTTATATTGGTCAAAAGTTTGAAGGTGTTTTTGGTGAAAAATAAATTTAATATAGACCTAAGAATTTTTGAAGATTATTATATCGCTGACTATTTCAAAAAAACTAAGTTGATTTTAAAGAAGTATAAACCCGACCAAACTGTTTCAATGCAGTGATTTCAAAGACGAAATGATGTAGTCTTATGCGGAATCGAAATTATAAAAGAAATATTAAGATTAAGTGGTCATAAAGATTTAATTGTTGAAGGACTTTCAGATGGAGATATAGTAAATGCTAATGAACCCGTTCTAAAAATTACGGGGAATTACGAGAAGTTTGCTATTTACGAAGGATTATTTGACGGCATTTTGTCAAGATGTACTACAATAGCAACAAATGCACGCAATCTTACTAAAGTATCGAACGGTAAAAAAATACTTAATATGAACGATCGTATGGATTACTATTCTAATCAACAAGTTGATGGTTATTCGTCCTTCGTTGGTGGCATTAAATCCTTGGTCTCTCCAGCAAGCTTTGAATATTTGCAAATAGAATATAACTTAAGTGGTACTATGCCGCATGCCCTTATCGCTGCTTTTGACGGTGATATAATTGAAGCTACCAAGGCTTATAAGGAGATGTTTCCAAATAATAATTTAGTAGCCCTAGTTGATTACAATAATGATTGTATAAATGATAGTTTAGCTGTCGCTAAAGAGTTTGGCAATAGTTTGTATGCTGTACGTCTTGATACTTCGCAATCACTTGTTGATGAGTCTTTAAAAGATTTAGTAGAAAAAGATAATGAATTACATGGTGTTAACCCCACTTTGGTCAAATTATTGAGACAGAAGTTAGATCTTGAAGGATTTGGTCATGTAAAGATAATAGTTTCGTCAGGTTTTGATGAGAAAAAAATTAAATACTTTGAAGATTTAAAAACACCAGTTGATATTTACGGAGTTGGTGAAGCTATCACGAAAAATAAAATTTATTTTACAGGAGATATTGTTAAAATAAATAATAAGAATCAGGCTAAATTCGGAAGGCAAAATATGGAATCAAGCAGAATAAAAAGTATAAAATATTATTAGTAAGAGCAAAGGGGGTCAATTATGGGGTTATTTAGTAAAAGAAAAAAACCAAACAAAAGTGAGTATGCAAACCAAGAAGAGTCACGCGTACCCAATCATTGGTCATTTAATGACGACCCATTATTGAACATCGAACCGGAGTTCTCTGATAGTGTGAAACCAAAAGAAAAGGAAAATGACTTTAGTGTAAGCGAGGTAAATGACAACAAGGATACCTCTACTAAACTTGATGAAATTAAGAAAAGAATTTCAATTAATAAACCCTTAAATAATAGCCCACTAGGGAGCATAATAAGTGGTGCTAGAAAAAAAACAAATGACTTACAAAAAGAGATAATTGAAAAAGACCCTGTAATAGCAAAATTACAAAAGATTGAAGAATTAAAGAGAACTGGTGGTGTTGATGCCAACCTTTATACGGACTTATCAAAATCAGATAGCACAAAAACATACGCCAAAAGAGCGCAAGAGTTTCATGAAAAAAACTTCACAAAGCACATACAAGAAAATGAGATTCAAAGAAAAATGCGATTGTTTAAAGAAGCAGAAGAAAAAAGAAAAGCTGGTATCAAAGAAAATAAAACTATTTGAAAAACGAATGAATTATTTAAAAAATCAGAAAGTAAAAGAGAAGAACTTCTTAAAAGTGCAAAACCTAAATCAAAAACAATTTTGAATCTAGAAGAAAAAATCAAGAAAGAACTTGAAAACTTTAAAGAAATAAATATACATATTGCAGAAAACAATGTCGAGAATTTAATAGCAGAGATAGAAAATAAGACATTCAAAACCAATAAAGAGAGGGAATCTTATTTATCAGATAAATTAAAAGATATTGAATCTTTGGTTGCAGATTTAAAAAAAGAAAAAGGCACAAAGAAAATTGATATTAGTAAAAATATTATGGTCAGGGGAGCTGAAAAAACAAAAAAAACTTCTCAAGCAGGTGCTAAAAAAATAATTATTAAAAAATAAACCATCAAGGTAAAAGTAAGGGTGACAAAAATGAAAAAAAAGGATAAGTTGTTGGAATATATTTTCGGTGTTACAAACGAAGATACTGTAACCGAGGATTTTGTAGATGAGTTTGCAAAAGAATTAGAAGCAAAAGCTCTTTTGGATTCTAAAAAAAGAGTGGAAGAACTAAAGAAATCTGATGAACTTGTAAAGTCTAAGGTTCAAGGAGACATTATTATTCCTAAAAGAATATCGACAGACCAAGCGCCCGAGCTGAACGAACAAGTATTTAAACCTAGAAAAGAAAAAAATATGCCTTTCTCGGATGAAGAAATCAAAGAGATTGAAAAAACTATATCTGACATAAGATACGAAATAAGACAAAAAGATAAGTTTGTTCAAAAAGAAGAGAAAAAACTAATTAAAGAAGGTTATAAATTAACTAAACTTGTGACTAAGACTTCTAAAAAATTAAACAATATGCTGGAAAAAGGCTCATTTAGTAACTCCGATATAGAAAAAACATTAGAATTAAAAGAAAATTATGTCTCTAAATTAAAAGAAATCCACGATAATATTAAAACCGTTGCTTCAAAGTATACCCCAGAAATGTCATTACAAGAAAGAAGAAAACAAATATACAATGATGCATATAATGCTGAAACAGAACGTGCTCAGAAAATAATAAACTGGAGAGAAAATGTGAAGCTTGGAAAAAGCGAATTTAATTGAGGTAATCATGTTGATGACTCTGATAAGGTTATGCCTGATAAAAACGCCAGTTTAGAAGAAAGAAAAAGACAGGCTAACTGAGAAGAAGAAGTAAAAAAATTTAAGAGCGGTATAGAAGATTAACAACGATATAACTTATCTAAAAAGTTTATTGTTGTTTTTCATTTCTAAACGTTACACACTATATTATATTGTATAATGAGATTGATTTATTAGGGAGAATTAGGATATGACATTAACACTATTATTAGCAAGCGATACACTAGACGGAACAAAAACTATTTTAATTATAGTTCTACTAGTTTTTGCTATCTTTTTAACTTTGTATACAATCGTTACTATGAGAAGGGTCGGGGTAGCAGCAAAAAAAGTTGACTATTTCTTCGAAGATCTTACTTACAAATCAGAAATGTTGAATGCAACAGTAGATACAATTGCTCGTGTAACTAATTATGTTGATATATTCGATGCGTTCGCTAAAAGAAATGTAAAGTCTTGAGTTAAAGTGGCAACTAAAAACAAAGATATCGTTTATAAAATGGTAGATAAGCTTAGAGATTTTGCCAACTCTAAGGATTAATTGGGGGTTACTATGTTTAAATTAATAAAGCTTACAGGCTGATTTTTTTTAGGAATGATGTTAGCGCCCAAAAGGGGCGTTGAAATTAGAGCTGATTTTGTAAACTACTTAAAAAAATATCGACCTCAAATTAAAAAGTTCATAGCAACAATTGAAGAAGCTTGAGAACAATCACAAGGTAATGAGAGTGACGAAGTTATCGCTAATATAGAGTTGAAATTAGATCAAGTTAAACAAGCAAGTGACGAATTAGACGCTGCCGAAACAAAAGAACTTGCTTATAAAGCTTTAAGAAAAATCGGTTTAGTATCTTTAAAAATTGGTCAAGAAGTTTCGAAGTCACAAAATGTTAAGTTAATTGCAAAGGATTTGGCAGTTATAAGTGTCAATGTCCTTGATAAGGCAAGTGATGTATACTCACAAGTGAAAGATGTATCCTCAAGTATGAGTGAAGACGTTTTTGAACTTGATGATTCACAGAAAAACAAAATAGTAAGTGAGGACAAATAATATGAAATTCATATTAGATGAGTTAGAAACTAGAAAAATGTTAAAACAATCAACGAATCCAGAAAAGATTAAAACAGCCCAACTGTCAGGCGCTGGTGTTTATTGTGGTTTTGACCCAACGGCCGATTCATTACATATTGGTCACCTGATTCAAATATTGAACTTAAAAAGATTCAAAGATTTTGGTTTCACTCCATTAGCTATTATTGGTGGGGGAACCGGAATGATTGGGGACCCAAGCTTCAAAAATAGCGAACGAAATCTTTTGGAACTAGAAGAAGTTAAGAAAAATAGCTTAATGATAAAAAAGCAGTTGGAAACATTTATACCTGAGATAAAAGTGATTGATAATTATGATTGATTATCTAAGTTATCGCTAATAGATTTTTTAAGAGATATTGGAAAAGATTTTAATCTAGCTTATCTTTTGGCTAAAGAAAATATCTCTTCAAGAATCGAAAAAGGTTTAAGTATTACCGAATTCTCTTATACGATGTTACAAGGATATGATTTTTACAATTTGTATCAAAATGAAACATGTTGAGTTCAAATCGGTGGTTCTGACCAATGAGGTAACATTACTAGCGGTATTGACTATATAGCATCAAAAATCGGTAAAGAGAACTCAAAAGCCTGTGGAATTACTATGAACCTTTTAACAAAAAAAGATGGTGTCAAGTTCGGTAAAACCGAATCTGGAGCTATTTGATTAGACCCGAATAAAACTAGTGAATATGAGTTTTATCAATTTTTTATAAATCAGGATGATGATGATTGTGCAACATTATTAAATTATCTAACAATTTTATCAACAGAAACAATAAATACTATCATGAACGACCATAATAAAGAACCTCATAAAAGATTAGCACAAAAAAAACTAGCAGAAGAAGTTACTTTACTAGTGCACGGCGAAAAAGGTTTAGAAAAAGCTTTAAAAATAACTGAAACATTATTTAAAGGTGATATAAATAAATTGGGTGATAGTGAATTGCGACAGCTTTCTAGATCGCTGCCATTTAAAGAAATAAATAAAGGTCTTAACATCATTGATTTTTTAGTTGAAAGTCAAATAGCAACTTCAAAACGTGAAGCTAGAGAACTTATTTCTAATAATGCCATAACTATAGGAATAATTAATAATTTTAAAGAAAGCGATGTAATTGATGATTCACATGTTTTAATTGATAACTTTATCTTTGTTAAAAAAGGTAAACGACGTTATTTCAGCATCAAGTTACATTAATGAGGTATTTGATGAATATTCAAAAAATTATTAAGCAAACTATTGAAGATATTGCGAATTATTATAATAATGAGTGTTTTCATAAACACAAAATATACTCCCAAAAGATAGATATAGATACTAAAAAGATAGAGGATTTATCAAATGAATCTATCGATAGCAAACAATTGGAAGATTGTTTGCAAGAAATTATTTCAAAAATATATGAGTTGAGACAATTAAATCAACAACAACTTACAAATGATGGGTTTGATGTAAAAATCTTTGCAAAAAACGAAATACTATTAACATCAGCTTCCAACTCATTTGAAACTGTTAGTAAAGTTTTAAAAGAAATTGAATATTTAAAAACTCCCTTAGATTTGCGCAAGCCATATGATATTAATGAAAAATTTATTGTCAGAAAAATTCACTCAGTTGCTCTAAGTTTGTTGACCAAATATGAGAATTTACCAAATAGATTAAAACGTAGTGCGCACTTAGATAGCATAATACGCTCCACCTGTAAAATCACAAAAACAGAAGATTTGAAATTAATTGAGAATTATTCTAAAAAAATCTTAAATAAACACAATGAGATATTAAACTTAGACTATTTCGTTATTATTGATAGTTTATGTGAAGAATACGGGTGGATTCATGATGTTGTGAGACTTTCAAAACTAAATTCTTACGTTGTTGGAATGTTGGTTAATGTCGACATATATAGTAATTTATTAAGATGTTCATTATACACTCCCGATAAAGATTAAAGTATAGAAAAAAGTTGCTATTATAAAGCAACTTTTTTATTTTTTAGATTTTGCCTTCATTTGATTTAGAGATTTAAAATAAGACTTTTTGAATGGGTAATAAATGGTTCCTAAGCTCAGCTTATTTAGTATATCTTTATTTATGTTTTTTTGATACAACTCATTCTTTGGTGAATCAGGGTTATTATAATACGTATAAACTACATGATCTAAGATATCAGCAAAACGTACAACATCAGTTAGTTTACTCGATAAATAATATGTGGTGATATTGAATGGTTTTTCAATGAAATTAGTTTTCAGTAAGTTTTCTAACTGATTTAGGTCTGTTTTTTTTAAGTTACGTTCATCCATTAAAATAAAAATGTCTCGACAGTAACTTTCAAAATTATAATACTTTGAGAAAAAGTGAATAATGTTGTTTACAAAAAAATCGTATGCCAACATTTCACTAACTGTAAAATGCTCATTTAATTCGTTTCTCGACACAACTGAGAATATTGGCTTTATTGCGTCACCCACTTCATTAAACACTTTATTGATTAATTCTATGGTTGCCATTTCTTCAAGTTTATTGCCTTTAATTTCGAACTCCTTAGGTATATTATATTTTTGCCGTATCTCACTTTCTGCTTTCTTAATCTTTGATTTCACAAACTCTTTATCTGTATAAATGAACCCACCTACAACAAAATAGTTTCCGACATCGTTTTTATTAAGCTTACCACTCTCATCTAGTGCTAAATAGATTTTCTCTGATAATATATTTGTCATTTCTGGTCACAACTTTCAAAACCCATAATAAAAAGACTATGGTTACTTTTATATATTATAATATTAAAGTAAACAATGAAACGAGGAATTAAAAATGAATTGAGCAAATAGAATTACAATGATCAGGATTTGTTTGATACCGATAATAATAACATTGATGTTACTTACTTCATTTGAAAACACAACACCATTCTACAATGTTTTTAGTAATTATATACAATTAGGAAATTATAAGTTACCTTATGCATATTTGATAGCAGGAGTGTTATTCATAATCGCTAGTCTTACTGATGCACTTGATGGATATATAGCAAGAAAATATAAACAAGTAACAAACTTTGGGAAATTTTTTGACACAATTGCCGATAAGTTACTTACAAACTCTGTGCTTATAGTTTTTGCTTGTGCATCGATCTTACCTATTTGAATGGTAATTATCCTTATTGCTAGAGATTTTATAATTGATGTTGTTAGACAAATATTAGCTAGTTCTAACTATGTTATGGCTGCTAATAAATTAGGAAAATATAAAGCCGCAGTAGAAATGATTTCTTTATCTTCACTCTTTTTTGTAGGTTATAAAATGTTTGATGGAGTTCGCATGGGTACTGGAAAGTTTGATGAGTTTGGATGAATAAATCAACTTCTTATGATACCAATGTATATCGCAACAATTTTATCGATAGTATCAGCTATTAATTATATTTATCTAAATAGAAAAACCCTATTCGATAGAACAGGAAAAGACAATGAAAAAAAATAAAAAAGACTTTAGTAACGAATATGCCTTAGTAACAGGCGCAAGCAGGGGTCTTGGTTTAGAATATTGTAAAGAACTTTTGAAGATTGGTTATAACTTAGTTTGCGTATCACGAAATACTGATAGTCTTAATGATTTGAAGACATCTTTTCCTAATCAAGAAATAGTAACCTACAATTTAGACTTATCTAAATGAGAAAACAACGAGATATTATGCGAAAATGTGAAAAATAAAAACATCACAGTTTTAATCAATAACGCTGGAGTTGGTAAATCTGGAAACTTCTTGGAAGGAAGTTTTGAAAAAGATGAGCAAATGCTATCTCTGAATATTTACTCTTTACAATACTTAACTAGGTTTTTTGTAAAAAAATTTAAAGAAAATGATAGGGGAATAATTCTGAACATTGGATCTATTATTGCGTGACATACTCCTGGTCCTTATTTTGCAACATACTATGCTACCAAAAGCTATGTATATAGTATGAGTGTTGCATTAGATTACGAATTAAAAAGAAGTAAGTCAAATGTCAGAGTAAAAGTCATAACACCCGGTATTTTGAACACAAGTTTTTTAGTAAGTAAATTCAATGATAAAGAAGGAAGTAGTTATGAAAAGGGTGCTAACGTAGTAAAATTTGCGAAAAAAAGCCTGAAGATTGGGTTACGTAAGAAAGGTAAATCAGCGATACTAGTCGGAGTAAAAGACAAAGTATCTGTATTTTTTGTACGTAAATTATGAAGAAAATTAGTACTTTGATTCATCTACAACTATCAAAAAAAACGACTTTAGGAACTCATCTAAAAAACCCTAGTTAAATTAAAAAACGCCAAATATATTTGGCGTTTTTTATAATTTACTTAGTAACAAATTTAAGCAACTTATTACTATTTAATTAACCTATTGTATCATTCAACAATTAGTGATTCATTTATTTCTTGGTTTAGTTCATTTCGCTCTGGAAGTCTTACAAAAGTACCTGACATTTTTGTTTTGTCAAATTTAACGAAGTCCACAGTTGCAACATTACTTGCAAGCGCCTCGACAATTTTATCATTCTTTTGCATTTTATCTTTTAATGAAATGATTTCTCCTGGTTTAACAATATATGAAGGAATATCTAACTTCTTATTATTTACTAAAATATGACCGTGAGTTACTAGTTGTCTAGCCCCTTGTCTAGTTAATGACAATCCCATTCTATAAACAATATTATCTAACCTTGATTCTAACATTTGTAAGAAATTTGTACCGGTAATACCACTTATTTTTTTAGCTTTAGCATATGTATTTCTAAATTGTCTTTCAGTTAAACCATACATGAATTTTACTTTTTGTTTTTCTTGCATTTGTTGTCCATAACCAGACAACTTAGTTCTTCTTCCTCCGTGTTGACCTGGTGCTGTAGCTCTTTTCTTACCTTTTGAGAACTCTTTCCCAGTTTCAAGAATTGAAAAACCGTATCTTCTTGATTTTTTGAATATTGATCCTGTATATCTTGACATTATTTGTCCCTTTCTTTATTTATATATTATGGAAAACCTTTGTAAAGATAAGCTCCATTAAAGGAAGTCAATGATTCGCCCTTATCTGCAAGGGTTACATTTATAAAATCGTGATTTCATAGACTAAGAACTTTAATATGCTTATTTGCAGATTAACCAAAAATTATTATATCTCATTTTTTTAATATAAGGGAGAATAAATCGAAAATAATATCTCTATTTTTCAATGTGCTATAATTAATTTGATTTTAAGGAGGTAGTTTAATGTTTTTGGGTTGAGACTTAAATAATTTGCAAGGCAACTTACCTAACATAGTGTGTTTATCTGTGTTTTTTTTAGCGTTTATAATTGTTAATCTTGTAATGATATTCTTATTTATTTATAAAAAAATTATGCAAACCATCGCTAAAACTCTTGACCTTGTCGATGATATTAAGAAATCACCTTTAAAACTAAACTTGCGTCGAATATCTATTATATTTGAAGAAACAGGGAATTTCGAAAGTGAATTCATGATTTGGAGAACAAAATTCGAGTTAATATATGAAAAAGAACTTCAAAAAACTTTAAAAGCTTTTGGTGAGTTGATTAAGGATAAAAAAAACACTAGACCTTTATTGAAAAATTTTAAAAAGTTTAGTTATATTTGCGAAAAATTAGAATTTATTAATAAAACAATACACGAATTATTCATTGAAACAAGAGATGCTATTGAAATTGAATATATTCAGAGAGATTCATTGGCATTTCAAAGAGAGTTATTTACTAAATTGAAAGAAGAGCTAATAATCCTACAATTTTCTGATATAGATCTAGAAAAAGAAATGTTGAACGAAACTTTAAGTAAGATTGAGCAACTATTTCAAAATTTTTATATTTGTATAGATGATGGAGACTATAAAAAAAGTTGAGATTGTCTTTATAAAATCGAATCCGCATTAATATTTTTGATTGAACTATTAGATGTAATACCATATATTTTATCAACAATAACTACTGTAATACCAGAAATGATGTTAGAGTTAAAAAATAAACATATTACTTTTGGTAATAATTATCGTAAGTCAAACAAAAATGCTGAAAATTATGCAAAACTAGAGGCTAGTGTTGATGCTCTAAGAATAAAAATAAACAAAAATATTAAGAGACTTTTATATAAAAAAGCTATTAAGAATCTTAACAAAGCTTTTAATTATGTTGAAGAATTTAGAATATCTGTGGAGTACGAAGATGATTTGAAACGATTCTTCGAGGAAAATGCGGAAAATATAAGAGAGAATTTTGAACTTATTAATAAAGCATCAAGAGCAATCGAAAAAGCATTCAAAAATGTCAATATTTCATCTAAAACACAATCAAAAGAAAAGTTAGATTTCGAAGAAACTAGAGCACAGTTCATCAAAACAAAAGAAAAAAGTGACTTAATTTTTTCTAAACTTGATGTTGCAAAAAATGATGGGCGCGCTGTTGATTTTTTAGAAATTAAAGATAGTTTACTAGATGTAATGCAACAAGCATTAAAAGATATAGAAAAACTTGAAAAATCAGCTAAAGATGCAGAAAAACAAAATACTAACATCGATTCAGTTTACAACCAAGTCATATTTATGCAATCAATACTAAGTCAATGTGAAGTTAAAATAAATCAATATAAATCTATAATGGAACTTAATAAGTTTACAGAGCCAATCAATCAACTATACAAAGAAATAGAATATCTAACAAAAGAAAATCTCTTGAAGATAAAAACAGTTGAGGAAAAAGAGAGAGTAAATAATTATATAAATTTACAACTTGGTAAGGCGTGAGAAATTGCTTCTTCAATAAACGACACTATATTTTTAGATTTTATTTCTCAAGAAATAATAATTTATTTAGAAAGATTTGTTGGGTTAGACAAAAAGATTGATAAAGTTATTAAAGAATGCGAAATGTTATTCCATAATAGAGAGTTAGAACAACTACTTGGTTACTCCTTAAATATTTTAGGAAAAATCAAAGTTGCAAGGAGATAAAATGAAAAATATACTTGTAAGATATGGAGAGTTAACTTTAAAGGGGAATAACAAAAATATATTCATAAATAAGCTAATTCAAAATATTAAATTTAAATTAAAACCATATAAAGACATCTTAGAATACAAAAAAGACCACAACAGTTTAACAATAAAAGTAAATGACGATAGCTTTGTAGAAACTATTTGTGAGTCTTTGACAAAAGTATTTGGAATTTATTCAATATCAGTTGCTGAAATCGTAGAAAGAGATGTTAACAAGGTCTTAGAATATACTTTAAAAGTTGCTCAATCATTCAATAAGGGCACATTCAAGGTAGAAGTTGATCGAAAAGATAAGTTCTTTGAACTTGGCTCAACAGAAATGAAACTAAAAATTGCGGCTAATATTTTAAAAAATTGTGCGGGTTTGAAAGTCGATGTTCATAATCCTGATTTAAAAATAACTGTTATTATAAAACAAGACGGTATTTATATATTTACTTCTAGACAAAATGGTATAAAAGGACTACCAGTTGGGATTAGTGGAAAAGCAATATCATTATTAAGTGGCGGAATAGATTCACCAGTAGCAAGCTATTTGGTTATGAAAAGAGGTATGGTTGTAGATTTTCTACACTTTATGACACCCCCTCATACATCTGTTGAAGCTTTAGAGAAAGTGTTTACACTCGCAAAAAAGCTTCAAACTTTTAACCACTCTAGTTTTATGTTGTATGTTTGCGATTTTTCAATAATTTTACGCGAGCTAATGCATATAAAAGATGAATCTTATAGGATAACTATAATGAGAAGAGTTTTTGTTCGAATTGCAAATAAGTTAGCAACTCAAATTAAGGCCAAAGCTATTATAACAGGGGACAATCTTGGTCAGGTTGCTTCACAAACTATCGAGTCCATCAACACAATTAACGAGACCTCAAATTTAACTATATTGAGACCCTTACTAACATTTGATAAAGAAGAAATAATACATCTTGCAAAAAAAATCGGTACTTATGAAACATCAATTTTACCTTTCGATGATGTTTGTTCAATGTACGTCCCTAATAAACCTGTTACAAAACCAAAAGCATACATTGCAAGAGAACAGGAAAAAGATATATTATTAGATGAACTAATTGAATATACTATTAGCAAATTTATTAAATCTTTTTATTTTAAGGATGGTGAAATGATTGAAAAAGTTGAACAAAATCAAAGAAAAGAAAATTAAGGGTGAGAATAAGTTCGGGGTGTTCAATGGAAACGTTATTAATAGTGAGACTGTTGGATACGACCCAGAGTTTACTATTGAAGAATATCGAGATGATTCCATAACAATTACAGAAGTTAAAGAAAAAGATGTAAAACACAAGAAAATCGAAATCAACCCTTCCAAGATTAAAAAAAAGGCAAATGTATGAATATTTAAAGTTATTTCTTATATAGTTATATTGCTTATTATTGTAGGTATGATTACTTGATTAGTTATTGAAAAGGTGTAGAATGAGTTTAAAGGGAGTATTTTTATGGATGACTTAATTAGATTTATTATGAGAATTTTGTATTACGTTTTCATTTTTTGAATTGTGAACCTTATTTTTAATGGATCAGCACGAAGAGAACAAAAATACAGAAAAAATAGTGAAGGACATAATAACTTCGACGAAGGTTTTCAAAATCAAGAAGAATGATCTAACAGGGGTTCGAGAAGTTCAAATAGTTCACACCATACAGGTAGTACATCATTGATCGACGAAGCTTACGCTGTTTTTGGATTAACAAGAAAAGCTTCTGATGCAGAAATCAAAAAAAAATATCGTGAACTAGCAAACAAATATCATCCAGATAAGAATCCCAACGACATTGAAGCACAAGCGGAGATGACTAAAATCAACAATGCCTACGAAATAATTACAGAAAGTAGAAAAACACAAAAACATTAAATCAATTGATGGTAACAAACATTAATTGATTTTTTTTATAAAAATTTGTGTAAAATCAAATTAAAGAGGTGTCTTAAGGGTGGGTTATTTAAATTTATTAAATATTCAAAGTTGTTACAATTTTTTAGAGTCAACCATAAGACCCCATGACTACGTCGAATTTTTGAAGAACCAAAATTTTAATTTTGGTTTCTTAGCAGATTATAATGTTATGTATGGTATTCCTGAGTTCGAAGAACAATGTAGAGCTAATAACATAAAACCAATAATAGGAGTTAGCTTTACAATTTCTTTTGGTCAAATCATCGTTTATGCAAAAAACAACGAAGGTTATAAAAGTATTTCTACCTTTTCTTCTTACCTGCAAAGTTTTGATAAGTTAGACATTGATCAAACTGAGAAAAAGTTTTTTCAAACTTTAAAAAATAATGTAGTTGTAGTTTTTGTGCCAACGGTCGAATTTATTGATAACTATATAAATAAATTAAAAAATCATTTTGGTAACGAATCTTTATTTTTTGGTGTGGATAGTTCTAACCACCATTTTTTAAAAAATGAGGAAAATGTTATTTTCGCACAAGAGGTGAACTTCTTGTATGATTCTGAATACCAAACCTTTTTGTCATTAAAGGCAATTGCATCTGGTGAGCTATTAACTGATGTAAAAAATATTAAAAAAACATTTTATTTAAAACAGGAAAGCATTGCAAACTTCATTGACATAAAAAAACATTTGAGTAGCTTAGAAAAAATTGTTAATCAAGTAGAAAATCATGTAAGTAATGACAATAGGAAACATTTTTTAAGTTACCCAAATTCTAAAAAAATACCTTCTGATAATTATCTTAGATTAATATGTGAAGAAGCTTTCGAAAATTATCAACAACAAATAGACTTTAAAAATATTTATATCGATAGGCTTGATATGGAACTTGAAGTCATAAAAAAAATGGGCTTCGCAGATTATTTTTTAATTGTCGCTGACTTTGTCGCTGAAGCTAAAAGAAAAAATATATTAGTAGGACCCGGTAGAGGTTCTGCTGCAGGTAGCTTAGTTGCTTTTTTATTAGGTATCACAGATTTGGATCCTTTGAAATGGGGTTTGCTATTTGAACGTTTTTTAAATATTGAAAGGATAACTCTTCCAGATATTGATATAGATTTCCAAGATGACAGAAGAGAAGAAGTCCTGGATTATTTATTTGAAAAATATGGAAAAGACCATTTCTCAACAATAGTAACTTTTCAAACAATAGGAATAAAAAATGCCATTAGAGATTGTGGAAGGGTTTTCAACTTGCCTATTGAAGAGGTCTCTCAAATGACAAAGCAAATAAGTGACAGGAATGTTAAAGATTTACAATTGGCATTAGATAGTTCGGAAACACTTAGAAAGTATAAAGAAAAATACCCACACATCTTTGAAGTCGTTAGTAATATTATAGGACTGCCAAGGCAAACTGGTACACACGCTGCTGGAGTTGTGTTTTCTGATACTAAATTACATGAGGTTGTGCCGACGAAGTTGGGAATGAACGGAATAACACAAACTCAGTACTCAATGAGTTATTTAGAGGAAATCGGATTAATTAAAACTGATATCTTAGGTTTAAGAAACTTGTCGATTATTCAAGAAGTTTTAAAAAATATCAGAGAATCTAAAAACAAAGTTATTGAATTGAATAAAATACCAGAAAACGACTTAGAAACTTTTGCGCTTCTAAGAGGAGGGGATACTAGCGGGATATTCCAACTTGAGTCTGAAGGAATGACGGATGTTTTAAAAAAAATGAAAGTAAACTCTATTGATGATATCGCTTTAACTAGTGCATTATTTAGACCCGGTCCACAAGAGAACATTCCAACTTTCATAAAAAGAAAAAACAACATAGAAAATAATTATATTATTGAAGAAAGTTTAAAACAAATACTAGAAAGCACTTATGGAATAATTGTATATCAAGAACAAGTTATGCAAATATTGAAAAAAGTGGCTAATTTGAGTTTGAGTAAAGCAGATATAATTCGACGAGCAATGAGCAAAAAAGATCAAAAGTTAATGGATGCTTTTAAAAATGAATTCATAGAAAAAGCAGTTAATAATAATTACTCCATGGAAAAAGCAATTGAACTTTGAAATTATATTGAAAAATTTGCTGAGTATGGTTTCAATAAGTCTCACGCGGTAGCATATGCAAAAATTAGTTATTGAATGGCATACCTAAAAACTCACTACAAAGCCGAATTTTATTGCGCTTTGCTTAACGGAGTTATTAGAAATGAGATAAAGACTTTCCAATATATAAATGAATTAAAAGCCTCAGGATTTTTTGTTTCGCATCCCAATATTAAAAATCCAAATAGTGTTTATTATTTTAAAGACAACAAAGTTATGATGCCGTTATCAGTAATAAAACACATTGGACCTGAATTTATGCGTAATTTAAAAAAAATATACACCGAAAGTAAGAATGCTTTTGATAGTTTAATATCTTTACTCTCTTATTTGAAAAAATATAATGCAATTGGAGATCAAAAGTATAACGCTCTTGTGTACTCTGGGGCTTTTGACACTTATGGGTACTCTCGTAAAGACTTAATATCTCAAAAAGAAATGATTTTAAATTTGAGTGATGTATACGGAGAGTTAGGAGACCCTAGTATAACCTTAGATATTGAAAAAAGAAAAGATAATCCAGAAGAGATAATCTCATATGAAAAAGAGTACCTAGGTTTTTACATTTCTTCACATCCTCTTTCTATCTTGCGCAACAAGTTAAAAAATAAAGAAAAACTTCGACTTCTTAGTTCGCTAAGGGGTACTCCTGTCGTTTGTGAAACCCTAGTTATTCTGGGTAAAATGATTACAAAAAAAGATAAAAATGGAAATGAAATGTGTTTTGTTAATATTGAAGATGAATCATCAGAGATGTTATTGACCATATTTGCTTCTAGTTTCGAAACTTTAAAAGGAAAAATCAAAGAAGGACAAACCGTTATATTAAGAATCAAGACCCAGTTTTTTAATAACAAGTCTAGTGCTGTATTTCAGGATTTGATTAAAATTTTCTAAATTAACTTTTACTACACATAGGGTTTTACTTTTTTGCTATTATTAAAATGAACGGTGGATAATTATGAAGAAAAAAATTTTATTAGTCGATGGAAATGCTCTAATATTTAGAGCATTTTATAGTCAGTATGGTAGAACACCATTGAGTACAAAAGCAGGTATTCCAACTAATGCTGCTTACTCTTTTATTAATATGATATGTAACATTGCTGCAGAACATCAATATTTTGATATAAAAGTTGCTTTTGATAAAGGAAAAAAAACCTTTAGGCATGAAAAGCTAGAAACATATAAAGCAGGTAGACAAAAAACACCTCCCGAATTGGTTGCACAATTCCCGATAGTTAGAGAGTTTTTAACTGAAGCTAAAATTGATTGATTTGAATTAGATAATTACGAAGCCGACGATATAATTGGGACAATTTCAAATAAATTAAAAAATGATGAAAATTATATAGTACACATATTGTCTAATGATCAAGATATGTATCAATTAATAGGTGATAATGTTTTTGTGTTGTCGCCTAAAACTGGTACTAGTAGTCTTTATGTATATGACCAAGAGAAATTAGTTGAAAAGTGAGGGATCTACCCACAACAAGTTACCGATTATAAAGGACTTAGAGGGGATAGTTCTGATAATATAAAAGGTGTTCTTGGCATAGGAGAAAAAACTGCTAAGGAGCTTTTACAAACATATAAAAATTTAGATGACATTTATCAAAATATCGATGATATCAAAGGAAGTAAACAAGCAAAATTATTAGAAGGTAAAGAAGATGCGTATTTATCAAAAGAAATAGCGACTATCAAGTTAGATATTGAATTAAATAACTTTCATATTAGAAAAACAGATATAGATTTCGATAATCTTAGAGCCTTTTTCATAAAATATGAAATGAACTCTTTGATTAAAAAACTTTGTAGTGAAGAAGTTAAGAATCCTGAAGTCTTAAAATATCAAATATTAACAAAATGAAATCCTAGTTATAGTGATGCAATAAATTATATTTATTTAGAAACTCTTGATCAAAATTATCATAATTCTGAGGTTATTGGAATGGGTATAGTGAATTCAAAAGGAAACTTTTTTTACATTTTTGGTGAATCTGAGGAAATAAACATATTCAATTGACAAGAAGATAAGTATGACGAAGACTTCAGAAGTTTTTTGAAAAAAAATAAATTTAAAACATATGATATAAAAAAGACAATTTATGTTTTAAATAGCCTTGGTTATGATGCACCAGTAGATAACTTTATCTATGATATGATGCTGGCTTGCTATGTTTTAAATCCCAATGTAAAATCTAACTTTGAATCTCACCTTATGACGATTAATCCGGAAATCCAAATTGAATCTAGTGATGAAATTTTTGGTAAAGGTGTCAAGCGAAGTAAAAACATAGATAAAGATATTAAAGCAAAATATTTAGTAACAAAAGCATCACACATAAAAGCAACCGAAAATAATATTTTACATACTCTAGAAGATCTTGAACAATTGCGTTTATATGAAAATATTGAATTACCATTTTCTAAAGTATTGCTATCTATGGAACAAGAGGGTGTTTTAATCGACCGTGAAGAGTTGAAAAAACAAACAGAAGAAGTTCTTTTGCTTTTAAATAAAATTGAAGCAGAAGTGAAAGAAGAACTTAAAGATTATATTAGCGAAGACTTTAACTTAGCTAGTCCTAAACAGTTGAAAGAAGTCTTATTCGATAAAATGAAAATAAGAAACTCAAATAAGGGAAGTACTGATAAAGAGGCCTTAACTGACCTTATAAATGAACATCCGGTCGTTGAGAAAATATTAATATATAGGAAGTACTCAAAATTATATTCAACCTACCTTAAGGGGTTCGAAAAGTTTGTACACGAAAACAATAAAGTACATACAATATTCAATCAAACACTGACAAACACAGGTCGATTAAGTTCTTCTGATCCAAATCTTCAAAATATCTCAATCCGTGATGAAGAACAAAAGAATGTAAGAAAAATATTCATTTGCAAACCAGGATATAAGTACATAAGTTACGACTATTCACAAATAGAGTTGAGAGTACTTGCAGATGTCGCTAATGAACCAACACTTATAAAAGCATATGCGAATAACTTAGATATTCACGAATTGGCAGCTAAAAACATTTTTAATATAAATGACGATGATAAAGTAACTGCGGACCAGCGAAGAGTAGCAAAAGTTTTCAATTTTGGTATCCTTTACGGTTTGACTGATTATGGTCTCTCTAAAGACCTTAAAATACCTTTGAAAGACGCAAAAGAATATATTCAAAAGTATAACGAATCTTTTTCTGAAGTCGATAATTTCAAAAAAAATACTTTAGAGTTTGCTTTGGAGCATGGTTATGTAAAAACAATGGCTAATAGAAGAAGATATATTTTAGAACTTAAAAATTCTAATCATATGATTAGAGAATTCGGGAAGAGAGCAGCTATTAATGCTCCAATACAAGGTACAGCCGCTGATATTCTGAAGATGGCGATGATTGGTGTTTTTAATGATCTTAATGGACTTGATGTAGATGCCAAAATGGTTGCTCAAATTCATGATGAGATAATCATTCTAGCAAGAGAAGAAACAATTGATACCGTGAATCAGATTGTAATTCGAAATATGAAGGAAGCTTACAATAATATATTAGAATTAGCAAATCACAAAAGAATATCACTTGTACCACTAGATGTTAATTGCTCGATAGGAAACAATTGATACGAGCTTAAATAAAAGGAGGGTATTATGCCAGAGTTACCAGAAGTCGAAACTGTAGTAAGATTGTTAAGACAAAAAGTTAAAGGCGAAAAAATAGTAAATGCAAAAATTTTATACCCCAATTTATTAAAAACAGATATTTCTTTATCTGCTTTTGAAGTCGATATAAAAAATAGAGTGATAGAAGATGTGTCAAGGATTGCTAAACATATTATATTTCATTTAGGGGACATGGTTTTGATAAGTCATCTTCGAATGGAAGGTAAATGATTTATTTACGATGATGAAGTAAATTATAATAAACATTTGGAAGCCATTTTCGAATTGGAAAGTGGAAAAAAAATGGCTTATTTTGATACAAGAAAATTTGGAACATTTCATTATCAACTTAAAGAAAGTTATAAGGAATTAAAACCCATTAGTAATGTTGGTCCCGAACCATTTAATCCAAAAGTGGACGCGAATTTTTTAGTCAAAACTATTGGAAAATCAAATAAGTTTATAAAAACAGCATTATTGGATCAGACAAAGTTATCAGGGATAGGTAATATTTATGCAGACGAAATACTTTTTAAAGCTAAAATACATCCTCTAAATCGAGCAACAAGTTTAAAGGCAAATAACTATGAGGATATATTGGTTGCATCAAAGGAAATATTAACTAAAGCAATCGAGCTGGGTGGTTCTACAATAGATTCTTATCAAATGGAAGACGGCATCGACGGTAAATTTCAAAATGAACTAAAAGTACATACGCGAAAAAATAAACCTTGCTATATCTGTGGTTCTACAATAGAAAAAATTAAAGTAAACGGTAGAGGTACATATTTTTGTAAAGTATGTCAATTAATGATTTAATATGTGGAAAACTTTAAGAAACAAATACGCCTTGGTGTATTTTTGTTTGTCTTTCCCACAAATATTATATTTTTTATTAAAGTTTATCAAAATGATTCATAATAAGGAAATTTGATTTTATTATAAGAATATCAATGAATGAGGAGAAAGCTATGAAAGATTATAAATATAAAATTACACTAAAAAACCGAATAGATTCTTCTGATGATAAAATACTCTCTTATCTTTACCAACCAATAATTGGGTTAAATAGTATGGCTCTCTATAAGTTGCTAATTCATGAAGCAGAAATTAATCGAGACTTTAAATCTGTTTTATTAGAAGAGGAAAGACTATTGAAGCTTTGCGAAACTACAAGTGAAAAATTAAATAAGCAAATAAAGAAATTGGAAGCTACTGGCCTAATTGAAACTTTATACAATAAGCAAAAAAACCTAGCTTGTTTTAATATTTATTCACCTTTAGATGCAAAAGATTTTTTTCAAAACAGGTTATTTAATAACGCACTACTTATCAAAATTGGGGAAAAAAACTATGAGATTGCGAGATATATATTCAGAGATGAAGGTGATCCTTTAACTGAAAGCGGCTATGAAAATAAATCGTCAAAGTTTTTAGAGGTATTTTCAGAGTTTACTGAGGAGTCTAACTATCTTTCATTTAGTAAAATTAAAGTTAAACCAAGAAAATCAAATGTTTTATTAAAAGGTTTTAACTACGAAAATATTATTAAAGAAATGAAAAAGAATAAAATTTTTATATCTCCTACAGATGTCGAAAAGCAAAGGTCTATTGAAGATGTTTATGTTGCCTATAATATAACAATTTCTGAAATCATAACTACAATAAAAAAAATTTACAATGAAGAGATCATGGATTTTAGTTTGTCGGATTTTTATGAAGAGATTTCTAAACTTTACCTAGCTAAAAATAATAGTGAATTGTTTGTACCAAGCGATAATATTGAATTACAAACTAATAAAAAAATTAAGGAAATGGAAACTATTGAACCTTATGATTATTTAAGATTGTTGTTTGGAGATGAAAAAATAATTTCATCTAATGATGAAACTGTTATAAAAACTTTATTAGAAAAGTATAAGCTTAGAAACGGTGTAATTAATTGTTTGCTAGAGTTTTCGTATTATAAAAATAATAAAGATATAGTCGGTAATTATTTATTTAAAATTGCCTCTACTATGAATGAACGAAATATTAAAACCGCAGACAAAGCGATGGAGTTTTTAAAAGTAGCCCACAAAAAAACACCAACAAAAAAATCAAACGAATATTTAAAAAATGAAGATATCATTTGACAAGAAGCGCAAACTAAAAAAACTTATGAAATAAATCTTGATGATAAAGTAGAAAACTCTATTTGAGGAGAAGTTTAAAATGGAACAACTTTCATTAGATTTATTAAAACAAGATAAAGAACTCAAAAAACTTGTTGATAAGTATAATATCAGCGATAAGGTTTTAAGTGAAAATATGATTGTTCTTTCAAGATTTAAAAGGGACTTTGTTCTTTGTGAACCTAATCAACCATTGTCAATGTGTAAACAAAGCATCCCGGGTGTTCAACAAAAATTGTCTTTTTTAAATAATACATTCTATGTTACTAGTAAAAATTGTCAACACTGAGTTTTTGAAAATAAAGATTATAAGCTACAAAAAAATATTCTATACGCTGACTATGATTTTAAAGAAGTTCCAGAAACGATAGAAGAATTCTTGAACTCTGATAAAGCAAAAAATCTAGATGGTAATTTAGAAAAACTATTGATCGGATTAAATAAAACCAAAACCGAAAAAGGGTTCTATGTTTATGGAGAACCAGGAATTGGTAAGACATATATTATGAAATTATTAGCTAACACTTATGCTAAGTTAGACAAAAAAGTAATTTTAGTCACAGTAAATAAACTAATTAAAAAAGTCAAAGAGACTTTCAAAAGTCTAGAGTCAAATGATTACAACAAGTTTTTTGATCAATGCTGTGATGTGGATGTATTGATATTAGATGATATCGGTTCTGAGATTGTTAGTGATTGAAGTAGAGATGAGCTTTTATTTGGTTTATTAAATACTAGAATGGAAAATAAAAAACTTACTTTTTTTACATCAAATTTTTCAATACCAGAATTAGAAACGCATTACTTAAATAAGAAAATTAGAGATCAAAGTTTAATGAAATTCGAAAAAATGAAAACTTTAAGGTTCACAGAAAGAATTAAAGGTCTATCATTTTGTGTACGTTTACATGGTTCTAACAAGAGGTACTAATGGAAAAACTTCCAATTTTGTATAAATAAATTAGAAAGTGTAGAAAATTTTTTTCATTAGTTTTTAAAAAGCCTTTTTAATGAGTATAAAATAATTAAGTGAAAGGAAACGATAAAAAATGAAAAAAATCGCTATAAACGGATTTGGTAGAATTGGTCGTCTTGCATTTAGACAATTATTTTTATCAGATAATATTGAAATCGTTGCAATCAACGACTTAACAAACGCTAACACACTAGCATACTTATTAGAATTTGACTCAGCACATGGTCAATTTATGCCTGGAAAAATCAAAGCTAAAGACGGGGCTATAATTGTAGATGGTAAAGAAATTAAAATTCTTGCTGAGAGAGATGCTAATAACTTACCATGAGGAGAAATGGGAATCGACCTAGTAGTAGAATGTACTGGTTTTTATGCAGATAAAGAAAAAGCAAAAGCACATATAAATGCTGGAGCTAAAAAAACAATTATCTCAGCACCAGCAACAGGAGATTTAAAAACTGTTGTATTCGGAGTAAACCACAAAACAATTACTGCAGATGATCAAATTGTCTCAGCAGCTTCATGTACAACTAACTGTTTGTCACCTGTTGCTAAAATTTTAGATGAAAAATTTGGTATTGTAAAAGGATTGATGAATACAATCCATGCTGTAACTAATGACCAAACATTATTAGATTTACCTCACGCAGATGTTCGTCGTGGACGTGCAGCTGGATGAAACATTGTGCCTTCTAAAACTGGAGCTGCAGCAGCAGTTGGTAAAGTGTTACCTTCTTTAAATGGTAAATTAGATGGATTGGCTCTACGTGTTCCTGTTATCACAGGTTCAATTGTTGACTTAACAGCTGAATTAAAAACTAACGTTACTGCAGAAGAAATTAACAAAGCTGTTGAAAGTGCAGTTACATCTGATGCAGAATTAGGTAAAGCATTACAATACAACACCCAACCAATCGTTTCACAAGATGTAATTTCATCAACATATGGATCAATCTTTGATGCAACTTTAACAAAAGTTATGGAAGTTGATGGAAAACAAATGGTTAAAGTGTTCGCGTGATATGACAACGAAAGTTCATTCACTTCACAATTTATCCGTACAATTAAATACATGTTATCATTGTAGACATTTAATTTGTATATTAACATATTTAACTCCGATAGTAATATTGGAGGTAAATATGTTTTTTTATTCAAAAAAAGATTTCATTAGTTATTTATTAAATTTAATGAGCAAACTTCAGAGTGAAATGCCAAATCTTAAGATTACTCAAATTCAAATTCAAAAAACTATTTATATTATCTATGCCTATTATTTACTTTACCGTACCCCTATATGTAACATAAACTTCGAAACTTGAAGATGGGGGCCCGTAATTTATGAACTATGGAAAGAACAAACAAAGTATAAGGGTAATAATGTACCATTAGATTTTGATGAAAAATTATATGAAAAATATTTAGAGTTATGGAACAATGAAGTAAGAATCTGTGAAGTTATAATAAGATTTCTTATGAAGTTAAAAACTTGAGACATTGTAAAGATTTGTCATGAACAAACACCCTGAAAAAAGTTTTACAGACCTAACAGAAAAAACTTAATGAAAGACGAAGACATAATTAACTTTCATAAAGTTAGTAGTGACAATTTATTTTCCTATCTAAATTTTATTTTAATTAAGGAAAATTTGTTTTAAAATAATATGGTATTAAAGGAGAATTAATATGAAAAAAACATTAAGAGATATACAAGTGGAGGGTAAAACTGTCTTAGTTAGAGTAGACTTTAACGTTCCAATAAAAGACGGAGTTATCACAGACGATAATCGTATCAAAGCAGCAATGCCAACAATCAATTATCTAATAGAAAATAAAGCTAAAATTGTACTATTTTCACATCTAAGTAGAATCAAAGAAGAAGCGGATAAAAGCAAAAAATCACTAGCACCTGTAGCAAAAAGATTAAGTGAAATAGCAGGTAAACCAGTAAAGTTTGTTCCTGAAACAAGAGGGGCAGAACTTGAACAAGCTATAAAAAATTTAAATGAAAGTGATTTATTGTTATTCGAAAATACTCGTTTTGAAGACGTTAAGGACAACGAAGTTGTTAAGTATGAGTCTAAAAATAATGCAGAATTAGGTAAGTACTGAGCAAGTCTTGGAGACGTTTTTGTAAATGATGCATTTGGTACAGCTCACCGTGCACATGCTTCAAATGTAGGTGTAGCATCTAATATTTCAGAGAGCTGTGTAGGATTTTTAGTACAAAAAGAATTAGAAATGTTAGGAAAAGGTATCGATTCACCAGAACATCCTTTTGTGGCTATCATTGGTGGTGCGAAAGTATCTGATAAAATTGGTGTAATTGATAATTTATTAACTAAAGCCGACAAAATTATTATTGGAGGGGGAATGGCTTACACATTCTTCAAGGCACAAGGTCACAATATCGGAAAATCATTATGTGAAGAGGATAAAGTTGCATTGGCAAAAGAGTATTTAGATAAAGCGAACGGAAAAATAGTTTTACCAATAGATTCTTCAAACTGCGAAGAATTTAAAGATATACAAGGAAGTGTTTCTGGAGTAGATCTACCAAACGATGTAATGGGACTTGACATTGGACCTAAATCTATAGAATTATTCCAAGATATTTTAAAAGATGCTAAAACAGTCGCTTGAAATGGACCAATGGGAGTATTTGAATTTGAAAACTATAAAAAAGGTACAGTTGGTGTTTGTGAAGCAATAGCCGGTTTAGAAAAATCATTTACCTTAATTGGTGGTGGTGATTCTGCAGCTGCAGCTATCCAACTTGGTTTTGCAGATAAATTTACACATATTTCAACAGGGGGTGGAGCTTCTCTTGAATATATGGAAGGAAAGGTTCTACCAGGAGTTGAAGCAATTCAAAATAAATAAAGAAAAATAGTGAAAGTCACTATTTTTTTTATGTATACTAGAAAAGAATGGAATGCATGATATGAAAAGAAAAATTAGAACGATTGATAATAGCGGATGAATAACAAACTTTTTTTATTGAAACGACCACTTATACTTAGTTGATAGCAATTTTTTGAATAAAAAAAGCTCACTTTATAGAATTGAGAAAAGTATATTTTTAGAAAACTTAAAAAACAAGCAAGACATTGACAGAGTATTTATGGGTAACCCAAATCCCTTATTATCAAATGCTATTATTGCTTGTTCTAGTGATGTTGAGATTATTGAGGAATATGATTACTATATTCAAAATTACTTATATTTTGAAGGTAAAGAAATCGTCAGTTATTTAATAAAAAATGAAGTGATAACTATGATATTAGGAACAAACACTAAATTTAGTAATTTTCAAATACTAGGTACTGATAATGGTACACTTCTTGGTAAAATAAATGATAAAGTTGCTATTACCAATCCTGATCTTGAGATCCTAAAAGAAGTTAACTTAAATGTAGACCAAATTCTAGTTTATGAAAATAATTACATCATTTTAAGCAATGGTGAGATAACCCTATGTAATAAAAATTTTGAAGTGTTAGATGTATTAGAAAAAGCTAATGAGTTTGTTTCTATTTTTTATATTAATAAAAACAATCTATTAATTTCCTACAAAGAAAGTAACATTACTAAAATTGTCAACTACAAAACAAAAAAAAGTATGATGTTTTTAGAGTTTTATATATTCAGGGCGCTGATTATCGATGATAATCTTTTAATTGCAAAGAAATTATTTGATAGTAATAATAATCAAACTTTAAATCTACCATTATCATTAATCTTTTAATTTTCATCTGCCTTTAAGTATGAGAGTAAGTTTTTGATTATTGTAATTAGAATAACTTTATTTGGAAAATAAAACAAATAAATGAATTTCTTTAAAAAAGTCTCTAATTACTTAGAGACTTTTTTAGAGCAGTGTTTCGAAACTCTTACATAAAATTATTTAATTTTATATACAAAAAAAAGACTAACGTCTTTTTGATTTTATATAACTAATTTCTATTCATTTCGACTGAGTTTTGTTTTTCAGCAAGTTTTGAATAGTTATTGTATTCAACAACTCCTTGAGAATTTCAAATCCCTTTAATTGTTTTGAAAGCTGTGAAAATAACAAATGCCTGCATCATGATTGTAAGTGCCACATAAGCTGTGTTAAATAGTGATGCAAATATTCCTCTATTTCTATCAAATAAACTTCCGATAGCTGATATGATGTTTATTATTGAAGCTAATATGATATATATTAAAGTTACTGTCGCAAATATTAGGTTCATTGTTGAGACAAAATTCATGAAGCCTCTTCTAAAACCTTTTTGTTCATATTTTTCAATAGCAACTGTTCCCATAAATAAACTTGTATTTAAAACCCCTCAAAATAGAATTAGTGCACTAATTCCTATGGTTGTATAACCTATAATTTGATTTTGTTGGTTTTCTTGTATAATATTAAATCCGCTTTTTATTGAAAGTTGTGTTAAAAACACAATCAATGCTGCGCCACCTGCTATTAGTGCACTTATACCATAACCTCTTGAAATAAATATTCTTGGTGTTATTGTTGATTTTATATCTATATTTGGTAATTTCATTAATATGTATGGCGTAATTAAACCACCAGCAGTTAATGAGAATAATATTAGTATATATCTATTGTTTATAAATGTGATGTCATCTGTTGTTCTCACAAAATTGATAATAATTGAACAAAAAACAATGTTTGTTACAAGAACTAATGCGATTAATGCATATAGCGCAGCTGCAATAACTGCAGACATTTCGTTTTGTCAACCAAGTCTCATGTAGTAAACTAACACTCCACATCCCAATACAGCTGCGATAATACCAAAAATATTCGCTATTACTGTTAAAGTACGCAAACCTGATATGTTGTAATCTTTCATTAACTCACCTCCTTTGAAATATTATAATATTTATTCTTGCTTATTTATAAGTTATTTAAATTAATTCAAGAAGTTTCTTTGAAACTATGTGTGCTCCTAAATAATACCTTACATACGAAAAACTTGTTTCGTTAATTTTAGTGAAAAATAAAAAAATTTGCATAGCAAATTTTATTTATTATAATTTTTTAAAAGCATATAGAATGTACCTATTGCTTCATCTTTGCTTGTAATTGCACAATAGAAATAAGGATATGTTGAAGGGTCAAGCTTAGTTAAAGGTGCTAGTTTAGAACCTTTACTAAATTTATCAGAGTTTTTATCATAATTTGCTTCGTAGATGTTTACTTCTTTATCGATTTTTTCCAAATTTATTTTCAATTTGCTGTTGATATAATTTAATGTTTCTTGCAAAATACCTCCAAAATTATCTTTAAACTTATCTATTATTTGTTCAGCATATCAAACTATACCCTCATATTTAAGGACAATTGGAGCTTCCATTTTTTCATCTGTGTGATCCATATAAATTTGTGTATCTATCTCGAAGGTCAATTTGTTTGTAAATAATTTTAAAAAATCTTTCAATCTATATGGACGATAATTAGGAAAAGAAGAAAGTTTGACACCTTTTACTTGGTTCGGTACCTGATTATTAGTTTTGAAATCTGCTCTTATTGAAAAATAATAAGCATCATCTAGACCCGAATCATCTTTATCGACATCCAAATATTGTCTCTCAACTTTTAAATTATCATCTTTAAGTAAATCATTAACCTTTTCAAACATTGTTTTTTGTTTTGGGTTTGTATCCAAATTAGAAATAAACGACTCAATATTTATTAATTTGTAGTCACTTCAACCTTTGTTTTTGAACTCTTGTTTTATTTTATTAATCAATGGCTCTAATGGTTCGTTATTCATATTATACGTACCTTTTCCACGTTTACTTATATCTGAATAAAAAGACGATAAATCATAACTATACTCATAAGTTTTTGTTATTTTTTTTATTGGTCCTTGAGATTTATCTATTTTTGATACTTTAGTCATTTGTTTAGGAAGTAGTGAAGCAACACTGCTTGCAGATAGTGAAATAGTAGATACTAATGCGACAAATTTCTTCATAATTTCCTCCTACTTTAAGTATTATTATATTACTTTTACCTTTAAAAAACATTAAAAAAATTCCCTGTTTTTAAACAGAAGAATTTTTGTTTTTTATAATTGTATCTTTTTCAAAAATTACAAATACTTTCTCGTATTCTTGTAACTTTTCGAGCTCTTCTTTGTTAGTGCTCAATAACTTCATTTGTTTTTTGTGATAAACAAAGTATAAGTATAAAGCTACTAGAATTATTGCAAACAGATAGACTAATTGGAAAGTGCTTGCAAGAACTGGTTGGATTAAGAATACTCCGTCCTTGTAAGGATTTGCCAGTGTTGAAAATAGATCGATAAAGTACATTACAATAATGAATGTCAACACTCCCATAGTTAAAATTCATCCAATATATTCTCAAATCTTAAGTTTGATTTTTTTCCTAAAGCCTTGAACAAGTACTACTGGAATAATCAAGTAATAAATACTTATAAGAACTATAGATGCAGCGCTCGCTAATGTTGCATAATCAAACGGTGTTGGCTTACCAGTTACACCTTGGATGATATCTGGAATAAATATAAATAAGACTGAAGTTAAAATTGAGATAATTATTGTAGTGATTACACCATTAATAGGTACATTTTCTCCATTTTCTTTTTCTAGTTTTTTAGGGATAAATCTTTGTTTAGCCAATGGTTCTAGAGTTGAACCACCGAATAGTGTTAATTGTAATGATGAATTAAATCTCATTAACAAGGTACAAGCTATTATCATTCAAACCCCAAATTTTTTTATGATAACGTTATTTGATAAGTTATCGAATATTTGCAGATTAGGATTTCCTTTGAAGTCACCTGTGACTGCAAACATTATAATCAAAGTAAAAATAATGTAAAACAATGTTGTTGCTATTAGGATTATTATTATCGCTAATGGAACGTTTTTGCTTCTATTCTTGATATTTTTACCCGTGGTAATAAAAGTTTCTATGCCTCCATAAGCTAAGAAACAGGTTGTAAACGCACTACTGAAGTTTTTAAAACCTAATTTTATACCTGTTGTATGATTTAATAAACCATTATTTGGACTACTACCAAATAAATTTAGTCCACCAGCAACAAGTCCTAGAATCATCAATAAAAGAGTAAGTGTTCAAGTGATGTAACCGACAGCCACCCCAACAACCTTATATTTTCTGATTCCAAAAAAGATCACTGTTGAAGCAAATATAAATAGACCAAATGCTATTATGTCTAAGTATAAACTTCCTCAACTTCCTCAACTTCCTGTAAAGACCCCATTTTTAAAGCCTACTAAATCAACTGCACCACCATCAAAATTTTGTCTAACCATTGATACTAATAAATTCATACCAACAAGTGGTATAACTGAGTAATTCAACATACCCATCAATAGTCCTCAAAATTTACCAAAAGCAGTTCTAGCATATTGACTACCACCACCATTTGCTTGAGGGTGGACCTGAACTAATTTACCAAAAGCCCATGCACACATAAATGCTATAAGGCCTTCTAGAGCAAATATTCAGTAGATATGACCTCCAACACTATCTTTGCCCAATATTGTTGTAAAGCTTGCAGTGAATGTTATTCCTGCAATAAAGCTAAAACCCATCCAAGTTATACTGAATAAGTTTAATTCCTTATTTTTAATTTTCATATTATTTAACCTCTATCTTCTTATTTAAAATCACCGGTATAATTAAAGGATTTCTTCTCTTATATCTGAAAATGAATGGTGATAATGATTCTTTGATAACTTTTTTAATAGCTCCAAAAGTTGGTTTTGATGAACTTAAAACGTTTTGAACAGCTTGTGTAACGATATTTATTGATTCAGCAATAACATTTCCACTTTCTCTAACATAGAAACTTCCTCTAGAGACAATTCTTGGTGGTGCAGATAATCTATTTGCTTGTGAGTCAATAGATATTATAACTGCCATAAGTCCGTCACGACTTAGGATATTTCTTTCTCTAATAACATTACTTGCTTTTCCTGTCATATCTTTTCCATCAATAAATATTGCATCTGCAGGTATTCTTTTGCCTAATTCTGCAGTCCCATTATGTAATAAAATTTGATCCCCGTTTGCAACAACAAACACATTATGTGGTTTGACATTTACTTTTGTAGCTGTTTCTCCGTGTGTTTTAAGCATTCTAAACTCACCATGCATTGGCATAAAACATCTTGGTTTCAACAATGTGAATAGTAATTTTTGTTCTTCTTGACTGGCATGACCTGATGTATGTATTTTTTGTTCACCAGTATTCTCAATAACTATTGCTCCTATTTTTGTTAATTTATTAACAATATTTTCAACGTCCGCTCTATTTCCTGGTATTGGTGACGAAGACATAATTACTGTATCACCCGGTATCAATTTTATTGTTTGGTGTTCAAGACGTGCTATTCTAGATAGGGCAGCCATTGGTTCACCTTGGCTTCCGGTACAAAGAATCATAATTTGATTTTTTGGAAAATTGTCAATATCATTTGCTTTTATGAACATCTTATCGTTTATATTTAAGTGACCCATTTGTCGTATAATTTTGATTATTCTTTCTAAACTACGTCCAATAACTAATATTCTTCTCCCATATTTATTTGCTAATTCTATAATATGTTGAATACGGTGTACATTAGAAGCAAATGAAGCGATTATTATTCTTCCTTTAGCTTTTAAGAAATGGGCATCTATGTTTTGAATTACTTTTCTCTCACCCAAAGTGTAACCCTCAACTTCAGCGTTTGTTGAGTCTGACATCAGCAATTCTATTCCTTCATTACCTCAATTAGCCATTCTTTGTATATTGGCAGAATGACCTAAAGGTGTTCAGTCAAACTTATAATCACCAGTTGAGAAAATTGCTCCATTTGGTGTTGTAACGTGTATTCCGAATGCATCGGGAATTGAGTGGTTGACTGCTGCAAACTGAATTACAAAATTTTTAGTCGAGTACACATCATTTTCAACATACTCTCTAACAACAGTTTTATTTTGTAATTTATGTTCTCTGATTCTATCTCTGATTAAAGCAGCAGCTAATTCTGGTGCATATATAACAGGTATATCAACTTGTTGTAGTAAATGTGGAATTCCACCAATGTGGTCTTCATGCCCGTGCGTGATAAATAATGCTTTTACTTTTGTATTATTTTCCACTAAATAGCTATAATCAGGAATAACCGCACTTACACCAAGTTGCGTTGCATCAGGAAATTTAACCCCTGCATCCAACATTATAATTTCATCATCATACTCTATACAATAAGTGTTTTTACCAACTTCTTCCAGCCCCCCTAAAGCGAATACCTTAGTCGGAAACGGTGCATGTTCCATTTTTTTCTTATTAGGTGTTTTATTATCTGCTAGTTTTTTTACTTCTATTTTTTTTTCTAGATCCGCTACGATGCTAGATGTTATCTTTTCTTTTTGTTCCATTTTTTCTCCTTCATTAAAAAATAACTAATTCAAATCATTACACACAAAAAAATAAAATACTTATATTAACCTGTTTTATCTCAATTATTATGTGTTTAATGATTTATTAAGAATTCCGTTAGATATATTTTAACAAAAATGCATTTTAAAACCTAAGTTTTTTAAAAAAAGTAAAAAAAAGTGCAAAGCACTTTTATATAATTATTCACTCATCCTCAACGAAATCGGGATTGTTTTTATTAATTTTGTCATAGTAAAGTTCGCCTTGGTTGTGTTCTATCTCGTGTTGAAACACAATTGCGTGATAACCCCTTAAATCAAGTTCAACTTCTTTTTCTTGTAATCAATCGTAACCAGTAACTTTTATTTTATAATTTCTAGGTACGTTTCCTTTTTTGTCAATATCAACGCTTAGGCATCCTTCGCCACCATTTAAACAGCATATTTGCTCACTTCTAGCTATTATTTTGGGGTTAACCATTGCAAATTCTTCAACTTCATTATTTTGAATATCTCATTCAAAACGAGCAAAGAACATATTTGTATTACTCCCAATTTGAGGAGCAGCTAGCCCAACAGCTGGTCTTAAATAGTCTTCATTTGTCGGATTATTAAGTTCACGATCTTGTGAATATCTTACAAAATCAATCAATTTTTTCATTATAACTTCATTATCTTTAGATAATGGCAAATCCACATCAATAGATTTGTTCCTAATTACTTCTGGTTGTGTATCTTTTCATAACCATTTGTTAGATGGAATATCTTTTTGTAGCAAATCTTTATTTAAATCTAATTTCATAGTCCACTCCTAGTCAAAAATAATTATAACCTATTTTTATTTTTTGATAATAATCATTATAAATAAAGATATTTAGTATAATTATTTAATGATGGTGAAATTATGCATGTAATTAGTGGAAAATACAGAAGAAGAAAATTAAAAACACTTGAAGGGTTGAATACAAGACCAACTACAGCAAGAGTAAAAGAAGATATGTTCAATATCTTAGATAATTATTTTATTATGGATAATAAAATTAGTTTAGATTTATTTGGTGGTAGTGGTGCTCTTTCAATTGAAGGTTTATCACGCGGCATTAAATATGCATACATAAATGATCATTATAAACCGGCTTTAAAAGTTATCGAACAAAATTTGAAAGGCATTGATGCTAATAGCTATAAACTTTTGAATTTAGATTTTGTTGATTTAATGAAATATTTAAAAAAACAGTCAATAAAAGTGGATTTGATATATTTAGATCCTCCGTTTGCTAAAACCGAGTATTACTATACTTTCTTTGAGTTGGTTTTGCAAGATTCGATTTTAAATAATTATGGTATAGTTATTACAGAATCAGAAAACGAATTAGAATTAAATAAAATTGAATTATTAAAACTATTAAAGTTTAAGCAATACAAAAATAAATATCTTTATGTATTTAGATTAGAAAAAGAGGGCATTAGCGATGAATAAAAAGGGTAAAATTATTATTTTATCAGGACCATCAGGTGTAGGTAAAGGGACGGTCAACAAGGCCATAAGTAAGGATAAGAGTCTAAATTTAGTACAATCTATATCAATGACAACACGTGCTCCAAGACCCGGAGAAGTTGATGGTGTGGATTATTATTTTGTAGACAAAGAAACATTTGAGGATGCAATCCAACATAATGAGTTAATAGAATATGCAGAATTTATAGGTAATTTCTATGGAACGCCAAGAAAATCAGTTTATGAGAAAATTAAAAACGGTGAAAATGTTATATTAGAAATTGAAGTGGTTGGTGCTACTCAAGTTTTGAAAAAAGAAAAAAAAGAAGATTTAATTTCTATCTTTCTAATGCCTCCAAGTTTGAAATCTCTAGAGCAAAGATTAAGAAGAAGAGGGACTGAGCAAGAATCTATAATTAAGCAACGTCTAGATAAAGCGCTTCTTGAAATACCTTTAAAACATAAATACCAATATGTAATAGAAATCGATAGTGTGGAAAATGCAGTTGCAAAAGTTAAAGAGGTTTTAACTAAAGAAAATACATTGGATATACCGTACGAAAAAAGTTATTATTACTCATTGAGAAATAAAGTAGAAAAATTAGTAAAAGACCAGTATTCATTTTTTGTAGAAAATTGAAAAGAAAATGTTGAAAATCTAGGAATTAAACAAAAAATATCAAACTTTAGTTTTCATGATTACCTAGTGGATATACTAACAGATAAAACATATGCACATGTTCTTGCGAGTGAAGACATCGAAATACTTGACAATAGTGATTTTATTGACTCTATCGTTGAACACTTTATGATTGATGTTAATTTCTTTAGTATCGAGCAAAGGGAGTTTTAATATAATGAACCCTCGAAAAGTAGCTTTTGACATTTTAATTGATGTTTTTGAAAAAAAGCAATTTTCAAATAAACTTTTGAACAAAGTTGCCAAAGAAAAAGCTATGTCTAATATTGACATAGCTTTTGTGTTTAAGCTTGTATACGGCACTATTCAATATAAAATTTATCTTGAGTATATTGTCAACAAAATAATAGACCAAGAAAAGACTCCAAAAAATATTCAAATCTTATTATGATTAAGCTTATATCAAATAAAGTACCTTAATACTCCAATTCATTCAGCCACTAATGAAGCCGCAGAAATTTGCAAAAAAATTGATTTGCGAAAAGTCGGTTTAGTTAACAAAGTAGTTAAAAATCTAAATGACGATAAACTTTATGAAATAAATATTAAGAATAAGCAAAACGTCTTGGCATTAAGAAATGGTTATCCCTTTTGGCTATACAAAAAGTGGAAAGACGATTATGGTGAAGAAATTGCAAATCAGTTAGTTGAATTTTCAAATAAGATTCCACCAATATCTTTTAGAGTAAATGTAACGAAGATCTCTATTGAGGAATTTGTGAGCACTTACAAATCTGTTTTTTCTTTTGAGAAGTCAAATCTTGCAAAAAACTCATTTATTACAAAAGAAAAAGTAATGAATCTAGATATTTATAAAAAGGGATTTATTACAATTCAAGATCAAGCAAGTACATTAGCCGTTGAAGTATTGAATCCTAGACCAAAATCGAGGGTTCTTGATATGTGTTGTGCGCCCGGAGGTAAGTTAACACATATAGCTGAATTGATGCAAAATGACGGTGAGATAGATGGCTATGAACTAAATATCAAAAAGAAAAAAACCCTAGAGGATAACATCAATAGATTAGATTTGAAAAATATTAAATTGCACTTTACTGACTCAGCACATTTATCGAACATAAAGTATGACTACATATTGCTTGATGCTCCTTGTTCGGGTTATGGTGTTATAAGAAAGAAACCAGAAATAAAGTTACATAAGTTTTCGAAAGAGGAGGTTCAAAAACTTTTGCAAACTCAAAAAACTTTATTGGAAACAGCGTATAGCTGTATGTCAAAAGACTCTACCTTAGTTTATTCCACTTGCACAATTAACAAAGACGAAAATGAAAATCAAATAAAAGAATTTATTACAAACCACCCAGATATCAAATTGATTTATGAAAGACAAATATTTGGCTTTGAAAACAATAGTGATGGTTTTTATATTTGTAAACTAGTCAAACAATAGGTATAACTTCTTAATATTTATTATTCACTTGTTTTTTTGATCCCTGTACCATATAGTTTTTAAGAAAAACATCTTTCTTATAGACCATTATTAATAGCAGGAGTAAATGTAATAATCCGTTTAAAGCCTAGGTTATTGTATGTTAAAATATAATTTGGAGCAATTTTATGAGAAAAGAAAATATATTCAAGTACACAATATCAGACTTACAAGATATACTAGAAAAAAATGGGTTTAAAAAATTCTCAGCAAACCAAATTTATGATTGGCTTTATGTTAAATTAGAAACAAATTTTGCTAATATGACAAACTTAAGTAAAGACTTAAGAGATTTTTTAACAAGTAATTTTGAGACCAAACTTTTAAATGATTTAATAACCGAAGAATCAAAAGATGGAACAATAAAAATATTATTCATGCTAGATGATAAAAAAAGTATTGAAACCGTTTTAATGCCTCAAAAATACGGACAGTCAGTTTGCGTTACTACACAAGTTGGTTGTAAAATGTCATGCAAATTCTGTGCCTCTGGATTAATTAAAACCGAAAGAAATTTAACTGTTGATGAAATAGTGAGACAAATCTATGCGATTAATATTTTACTTAAGGAAAAATATAAAGATGATCCTTTAAATCCTAGGGGACGTGTTAGCCATATAGTTGTTATGGGTATTGGAGAACCTATGGACAATTATGATAATGTTATCAAATTCCTTAAAATTATAAATGACCCTAAAGGCTTTGAAATAGGGGCAAGACATATAACAGTTTCAACTTGCGGTATTGTACCAAAAATAAAAGAATTCGCAGATTTAAAAACTCAGGTAAATTTAGCTATATCTCTTCATGCTCCTAATGATGAAGTAAGAAACAAAATCATGCCAATTAATAGGGCTTTCCCCATAAATCAACTTCTTGATGCTGTTAAGTATTATATTGATGTTACAAATCGAAGGGTAACATTTGAGTATATACTAATTGATGATGTTAATGATCTTCCAGAACACGCTCACGAGTTAGCGAAATTAATAAAGGGTATAAATGCTTATGTAAATTTAATACCATATAATGAAGTAGAAGAAAATCCATATAGAAAATCTACAAAAGTTGATCAATTTTTTAAGATATTAAAGAAACACGGTGTAAATGCAATCGTTAGAAAAGAGTTTGGTGCGGATATTGATGCTGCTTGTGGTCAATTGAGAGCTAAAAGAGAAGGTGTCATTAAAAATGAAATTTAAACATACATTACTAACTGATATTGGAAATTATCGTAAAGCAAACCAAGACTATCTAGATTTTTGTACAAATAAAAATGGTGATGCTTTCGGAATAGTGTGCGACGGAATGGGTGGACACGCTCATGGAGAGGTTGCCTCAAAAATAGCGGTTGAAAAATTCGTCGATTTATTTAAAAAACAGAACTTTTCAGGTATGAACCAAAAGGCTATAAACAGATGACTAAGAAACTCAGTCAGTGAAATATTAAATGAAATGGTCGAGTACTCTAATGATCATTTCGAAACAAGAGATATGGGAACTACTCTTACAGCTATTTTATTCACTCAAGGTAGTGCATTTGTTATAAATATTGGAGACTCTCGAACATATAAGTTAGTTGATGACAAGCTATTCCAAATATCACAAGATCAAAATCTTTGAAACTCAACGCCAGAGGCCGAGCGCAAGGATATACAAATGTCTGGATTATACGAACGAGCTAATGACATTACTTTTTGAAAAGTTTTAACAAGTGCATTAGGACCGCAAAAAACGTTGAGAATAGATACCTATTATATTGATAGTCCAACCGGTGTTTATATGCTAACTTCTGATGGAGTTCACGATTATATCGATGAAGACATTGTTGCTGCAACTTTATCAAACAGAAAAATAAAATTAAAAGAAAAGGCACATACCATCATAGAAGATGCTAAAGACAATGTTTCCACAGATAATTTATCAATTTTAATTATTGAAGTAGAGTAACACATTAACTCTACTTTTTTGTTATTATAATCTTGACAAAGGGAGGTTTTTGTGTGCGAAATTACGAAGTGGGTCAATTGTTGGCGGAGAGATACGAAGTTGTTTCACCTATTGGTAAAGGTGGAATGGCATCGGTCTATAAAGCTTTCGATATAATTACAGAGAGAATGGTTGCGGTAAAAGTAGTTGCACCCGAAATAATAGTTAAGCAAACTGGCCAAGAAAGATTCGAAATCGAAAAAGAAGCTTTTGCTAAGCTAAGTTCAAATACTAATGTAGTTCAACTTTTTGATTTTTTTCAATCTGGTGACGAGTGATTTATTATTTTAGAGTGTGTTGAAGGCGGAACTTTAAAAGACAAATTACAAAGACAAGGTGCAATGACACTAAAAGAAATAAAATACTACTTTGGAAATTTATGTGATGCACTTCAAGCAGCTCATAATTTAGGAATTGTTCATCGTGACATAAAACCAGATAATGTACTTCTAACACAAAGTGGCGAAGTAAAATTAGGGGATTTTGGAATATCTGTAATGGAAGGATTCACTAGTGAAGCAGCCAAGGCCATTGGAACACCAAAGTATATGCCACCCGAAGTGATTGAAGCAAAAAAGGCAACACCAAGAAGCGACATCTATTCATTAGGTATTATGTTATATGAGTTTTCAACAGGAGTTGCCCCGTTTCTAGCAAAAGATGCAAAAAAAATCGCAACTAAGCACATTAAAGAAAAACCTACGGCACCTAGGCTGATTAATCCGACAATTCCTCAAAGTTTAGAAAATATCATACTAAGAATGATTGAAAAAGACCCGGATAATAGATATTTCTCTATGAAAGAAGTTCAGTCGGATTTAATGAGTGTCAAAATTACAGATGCACCAAAACCTTATGTATATCATTTGAAAAATACTATTCATACAGATAGGGGCTCACTACATATTAAGTTAGGAACAGCGGTTGAAAAATTACCATTTATATTGAAAAACAAGTTCATCATAACTTCATTGCTTCTAGCATTATTACTATTGATAGCATTAGTGGTTGCTATGGTTATTTAAATGTTAAAGGGAAGAATTTTAAAAATAGTAAGTGAGTATGCTTACATTAGTTTTGAAGGCAACCTATATGAATGCAAAGCAAAAGGTAAACTAAGACATATCAATCAAACACCAGCAACCGGTGATAATGTTATATTTGAAATTATTGATCAAGAAAACCACAAAGGTCAAATAACTTCAATAGAAGAAAGAAAAAATCAACTATACCGACCAAGGATTACCAATGTAGACCAAGTTGTAATTGTTACATCAGTTAAGGAACCCGATTTCAATTCTTATACTTTGAATAAATATCTTGCTTTTGTTGAGTATTTAAAAATAAAACCAATTTTAGCATTTACTAAAGTTGATTTGTTAGATAGTTCTAGTGTTGTTTGAGAAATTGCAAAAGCTTATCAAAAAATAGGGTATCAAACATTTCTTATAAACAATATGATAGATACTGATACAGAATGAAATAGATTCACTGCCTCATTAGAGGGGAAAGTTTCTGTTTTCACTGGACAAACTGGAGCTGGAAAATCAACAACTCTTAATCATATAATTCCTAATTTATTTGAGAAAACACAACAAATCTCTAAGGCGTTAAATAGAGGTAAACACACTACGACGAAGAATGAGTTATTTGCTTATAAAAAAGGCTTTATTGGAGACACACCAGGATTTTCATCATTTGAGTTAAAAGATATTGACCAATATCAGCTTGCACATAGTTATGCATTCTTTGCTTCGAATATGAATAAATGTAAATTTAATAATTGTATTCACATTCCAAGTACACCAGGATGTGAGATTATAAAAAGCGTCTTTGAAGATAGGTTTCCAAAATTTATATATGAAGATTATTTAAAAATGCAACAGGAGTTAGCATTGAATGAAAGAAGAAAAGGATTTTAATGAAAAAATATAGTGTAGCGACAAGTATATTAACTGCAGATTTTTTGAACCTTGGTAACGAGTTAGAAAAATTACAAAAAGCTGGAATAAAATGACTTCATTACGATGTTATGGATTTTCACTTTGTAAAAAATTTAACTTTTGGTCCTAAAATATTAGCGGATATAAATAAAAAGTATAATTTTAAAATCGATATTCATTTAATGGTCAAAATATTAAATTGATCTGTAGAGGAATATCTAAAAACATTCATTGAAGCGGGAACTAATCAAATTTCAGTTCACTATGAATCATTAACAGATTTACAAATAAAGGACTTTATAAAAGTTTGTAAAAAGCATAATATAAAATCATCATTGGCAATTAACCCAGATACAGGTGTGGATGAGATACAAAGTTATCTACCAGAATTAGATAATGTTTTAGTTATGAGTGTTTATCCTGGATTTGGTGGACAAGTATTTTTAAATGCATCTATAGAAAAAATTGAATCACTAGTAAAACTTAGGGAAAAAAATAATTATAAGTACTTGATTGAAGTGGACGGTGGTATAAATGCCGAGACTTCAATACTTGTTAAAGAGGCCGGGGTTGATATGTTGGTGGCAGGAAGTTTCTTAGTAAATGGTGATACTGCAAAATTATGTGAAAGAGTTGAGTTACTTGAAAAATAGAATCTTTATAGTGACCTGTGAGAACAACCTGAATCTTTCTTTATTTGATAAAAACTCTATTTTTATTGGTGTTGAAAGAGGATGCATTGACATCATCAATAAAAACATAAAGTTGAGTTTTGCTGTTAGCGACTTTGATAATGTTGAAGAAAATGAAATGAAACTAATTGAAAAAAACGCAGAGAGTCTAACTATTTTAGATGCACAAAAGGACTGACTAGATGGTAAAGAAGCTATAAAACTTGCTAAAACTCTTGATTACAGCGAGATAATCTTCATTTGCAAACCCACTAAAAGAATGGATATGAATTTAAGTGTTATAGATTTTGTGCTAAGAGATGATGTTAAAATTTTGAATGACAATAGTTACATTTTTAAATTAAAAGTCGGAAGTAATAAAATATTATTTAACCAATTTCAAGATTATACATACATAACATTGTTTGCGATTGAAAACACAACTGTCACAATTGAAAACTTAAAATATGAGGTTCAGAATCTTATCTTAGAACCTTATTCAACTCGAGCATATTCAAATTGCTTTAGCATGAATAAAGATGCAAATATTATTGTATCTAAACCTGCCATAATAATTTTTAACAAGTAAGTTTGATTTCACAATTTGTAATATTTTTTTTCAAATATGTTCATTATTTATATATAATAAATAGGTAATTGCCCTCTTGGCGGAATTGGTAGACGCAGCAGACTCAAAATCTGCCGAGTAAAATCGTGTCGGTTCGACTCCGACAGAGGGCACCATTTTGAAATAAAAAAAAGTAATTCAATTGAATTACTTTTTTTATGCCTCATTAACAAAATTTAGTTTTTTTTCTATTAATATCCAAATAAAAAAAAAGCTTTTATAAATTGGTAAAGTTTTTATCAATAAATATAAAGGCTTTTGAATAATATTTATTTTGCTAATTGATTATTTTTTTTCAAAGTTCTCAAAGTTCTTGCTGAAACTTTTAAAGTCATAACTTTACCATTTTCGTCCATAACTTGAACTTTCTGCAGGTTAAGGTTTCATTTTCTCTTATTTGAATTCATAGCGTGTGATCTTGAATTACCAGATAATGGTCCTTTTCCTGTTAAACTATCTTTTCTTGCCATATAATTTCACCTCGGACTAATTAATAATACATTATTTAACTCCAAATTGCTATAAATATAATAAAATTTTGTTATTTTTACAAAATTAAAGTTATCTTAAACTTTTTTACAAAGTTAGATAAGTATTTACGATTAGTAAAAAAATCACAAATAACCTATTTTATTTGACTTTAAAGTGCTAAAATAATTTAGTACTAGTTTGAAGCTGTGATATTCATGTTTTCGATGTATCCTTGCAGTAATGCGGGTTTTTGGGGGATTTGCTTATGGAAAATAAAGCAATATATGAAGCAATAAAAGATGCTGTTGTAACTGTTCCAGGTGTTGTATCTTTTGCCAATTATTCTGCAAAGTCTCATCTAGATATTAGAACTAACGATATTAATAAAGCTGTTGAGATGTCTATGACAGATAACATTTATAGAACAAAAATTCACATTATCTTAATTAATGGCGTTAACATCCGAGACGTTGTCAATGAGGTTCAAATACGTGTAAAGTACGAACTGGAAAAGTTAAGTCAGTTTGTGCGAAATTATATAGTAGATATTGCGGTTGATGATTTAGAAATCATCTAAAGAACTAGATAAATACCATATACTTGCAAAAGAAAATTTTGCAACTTTTTTAAAATTAATTTTATTTAAAACAAAATATAGAAGGTGACAATACTATGAAAGAAGTGCAATTATTAAAAGGCATGATCACGAGTGGTGTAAATAACATTTACAATAATTACCCTCACATCGATAAATTAAACGTTTTTCCTGTGCCAGATGGAGATACAGGAACAAACATGAATTTAACTTGTACTAACGGTTATTCAGAAATTAGTCAAGGTGACTTTGACAGTATCGGGTCATTAATGTCAAAGTTTTCAAGGGGTCTAATTATGGGAGCTCGTGGTAATTCAGGTGTTATTTTTTCACAAATTATCAAAGGATTCTCAAACGGGATGAAAGATAAAGAACAACTTAATCTTGAAACATGAAAAGTAGCATTCAAACAAGCTAAAGAAGTAGCTTATGCAGCTGTTATGAAACCAGTTGAGGGTACAATTTTAACTGTTATAAGAGAGACAAGTGATTTTGTTAATTCGATCGAAGACAATGAGATGGACATTAAAGAGTTTTGAGATAAAACTATAAAAAGAGCAAACACATCACTAGAAGGTACACCCGACTTATTACCACCATTGAAAGAAGTTGGTGTTGTTGATAGCGGTGGATACGGGCTAGTAAAATTTTTAGAAGGTATGCAACACTTCGCTAAAACTAACAAACCGATCGCTAAAACAAAAAAACTTGAAGAAAATACTGGTGGAAACATCGATATGGTTATCGAAGATGAGTTCGGTTATTGTACTGAGGCAATTGTTATATTAAATGATGAATTGATTGATAAATTGAACGTAAATACAGTTAGAAGTACATTCGAACAATACGGTAACACTTCTATAGTTGCTGTAATAGACAATGACATTTTAAAAGTACACACACATGCACTTATGCCAGGACAAATACTTACATATCTTCAACAGTTCGGGGAATTCAAGACCATTAAAGTGGAAAACATGAACTTGCAGGCTGAAAAACATGTAAATGATACTTCTAGTAAGGGAAGCGAAGCTAATAAAGCAGCACAAGGACAACGTATGCTTTCTAATCCATTCGCAACAATTGCGGTAGTTCGCTCAAAAGAAATGCAAAAATACTTTAAAGAAGAACTTAATATTGATTTTGTAATTGACGGTGGTCCTAAAATGAACCCTTCAACACAAGATTTTCTAAAAGCAATTCAAAAAGTAGACGCAAAAGTAGTTTATATTTTTCCAAATGATGCAAACGTACTATTAGCAGCAAAACAGGCAAAAGATTTGGAAAAAATGTCTAAGGTTGTTGTTTTAGAAACTAAAACTATTCCCCAAGGAATTACTGGGTATTTATCATTAGATCCTGATGAAACTCCTAAGAAAAACGAATCAAATATCAATAAGGCAATTAAGTCTGTTACTTCTGTATCAATAAACAAAGCTGCTAGAGATGCAGTGATCGATGGTGTTAAAATTTCTAAAGATCAATACATGATAATTGTTGATAAAAAAATTACATTTGCAGCTAATTCATTAAAAGATATCTTCACAAAGTCATTAGCAAAATACATAACCTCTAAAACTGAGATAATTACCATCTTCACTGGATTAGATGCTTCATTCAAAGACATAAGTGATCTAAGGAAATATTTAGATGAGAACTATGATGTTGAATACGAAGTAGTCGAAGGTGGACAAGAAGTTTACACATTTATTATGGGTATAGAATAATTTCAAAAACTTTTTTAACAGAAAAAGTTTTTTTTATACACAAAGTTAAGTTCCTAATCTACTATATAATATAATTAAATAAGCGAGAGGCAATTTTATGAAAAATATTTTTAAATCTTATATGAAACTATTTATAAGATCTTGAGTTGAAACTTTGGGTACAATTATTTTTCTAACAATATTTACCATGATTGTGATGGGGATGTTGGCAACACCGTTGCAGCTATCACTTCACGCCTTGTCTGTAAGAAATAATACAAATATTTGACAACAACAAATGCAAGGTTACAAAGATCTTGACGATAATTTTGTTTATAACAATATTTTTTCTTCCAAAAAGGGAGACTCTAAATTTAGGTTAAAGTATAATGATTTCGAAGACGTGAACTTGGAAGTTTTCAAAGATTCGTGGTTTACTTGTGAAGCTCAGAAGATCATAAATAACTACGTTAATGATATTGAAATCAAAGATAACGAAAATAAAGAACAAAAAGAAAGAGAAGCCGTAATAAGAATGGCGAATTTTTTAATTGATGCTTACAAAAGTAATGGGGATGAGATTGAAGTTGATATTACTTATGAAACTAAAAATAGTATTCAAAAAACTTATAAAACAGAAAAAATTAAAAGTAAAGATATTTTTACAACAGATGTTAAAAATGCATTGAAAAAATTCAATGCGGGTAGAGATGTAAACTCTTATTTAGTAAATAGTTTTTTGAAAGAAGTATCCAAATTAAATGAAGAAAAAGATTTAAAGTATGACGTAATCCAAAAAATTAACATTATAGATCAAGCCTCAAACTTCTCTAAAACTTATAATTACACTATCGAGTCAACATCGTCATTATATTCAAATACTGTTGATGAAAATAAACAATTGAACAACTTGGTTTTAAGATCTGGTAGACTACCAAATAAAATTGTATGAGATAGAACTTCTAATCCTACGATTGAAGTTGTTATAAACGACAATTTTGCTCGAAAGCAACAAAAAATGATCAATAATAATATCTTTCAAATAAATTTACCTACATCAAATGACGAAAAAAAATGAGTTCCTGTGAATTTTAAAATAGTAGGGTATGCCGAAAAATATTCTGCACTTGCACCTGTAAAACTAGGATACACATCAAGCGTTGATAATTATGCCCACATTTTTGTAGACAAATCATTTTTTATCGGTGACTCTTCAAATAGTGATAATAGCCAAACTTATTTTAATGATTTTATTTTAAAAGACTTTAAAGAAAACTCAAATTTCAAAATATCACAAGATAGAATGGTTTCAAACTATTCGAAGCCACTTAATGAATCTTTAGTAACTAACAGTAATGAAGAGAAAAATGCAAAGTTATTCGACGTTGGTACAACAGTGTTTGAAGATTTTTCATCTCATGACTCAATAAAACTCTTAACTAATTTGTATGTGATGACTTACATATTTCTTGCAATCGGTATAATTTTATTTTTACTTGCGTTCTTCTTTATTATCTTTGTACTAAAAAAAGAAATAAATAATACAAGAAGACAATTAGGGGTTTTCAAATCAATTGGTTATAAAACCAGAGAGTTAACTTGAGTATTCTCTGTTAAGACTTTTATTTCTATGACTATTGGAATCGGAATTGGGTACTTTTTATCAATCCCATTTCAAATTGAAGCCTCAACTAAAAGCTTTGCTAACTGGGTTGTATTCAGTTTTGATAATGTTTATTCAAATCCAATTTTTCTAACTTGCTTGATTATTCTAGTCCCACTTTTATTTGCTGGTTTATCTTATCTGATTATTTATTCTTATCTATCAGAAAATGCTCTTGCATTATTAAGTACTGGTGTCAAAAAGAAAAAATGGGGTTATGTCATCTGAATTATTTATGTTATTTTCTTTCCTTCATTATTATTTATAGGAATCAACAAGATTTTATTACTAGTATTGAAGAAAAAAAATCAAGGATTTACTTATAGAATGCAAGAAGCATTTGTTTCTAGTGCTAAAGGGAAATTTGTTTTAATATTAACTCTAATTGGATTTAGTGGTTTCTTATTTATGTTGCAACTACAATCAATCCCAATATTAAAAAATATGATAAATGGAAGTTTTGGTTACTTGAACAATAATGTTGACCACTATTACAAATATTCTAAATCAAGCACGTTATCATTCGATGGCAAGATTAAAGATACAAGAAAAGCAGAAAGCAGCGAATTAAAATATATAGATATAAAAGGTCACGATTCAGTTATAAGTTATTTAAATAACGATAATCAAAATACAATTATTGACTATAATAATATATCAAAGCTGTTATATAAGCTATCTGATGTCAGAAAAGAAGTCATTAAAAAACCTATTAATGGTTTTCCAAAAATTCCACTACCGCTATTGTTCAACTTTATTTCATTAACTTATCCTTTGAAAGAAGTAGATGATTTAAATATAGATAAGCTAAAAGTAATGTATTCTAAATTGATAACAGACCCAGACAATTTACCAGAGTTTTTGAGTGAACAAAACATTTTAAATATGAGTAACAATAAAACTGATAAACATTCAGCGATCAAAATAAACGACATCGGAAAGTATTTTTGTTTATCATTCAAAGACAAGGATTTCGAGGACTGTAATGACACAAAAACATTTAAAAAAACCATGAGAGACACATTACTCGAAGGAGTTGCCCCAAGAGGTATTAGCAATTTTGCAAGCGATACAAGTGGTCTTTCTAATATAAATACAAATTTTAGAAGTCTTATTACAGAGTTTTTACTCGCTTCTGATGATGTAAATACATTATTGACATCTAATGTTGTATTATATGATAGTTCAAAAGAAGCTCTTGTTCTTGATATACCTTACTTCATCGAGGGAAACAGTGAAGTTGATAAATTAAAATCTAAGATATTTGCAATAGATACAACTAATAAACATGGTGATATTAACAATATTTTCAATCTAAGTTCAATAACCCAAGATACAATTAAATCATTGGGAACCGAAGTTAACGAAAGAATACCAGTAATCATATCTTTTCGTCTCGCAAAACTATTGGATGCAAAAGTTGGAGATATCATAAATAATCTTAAAATTGGTAAAAAAGGGAATATAATCGGAGATTTTGTGGTTGTTGGAATAAATAATGCCGACACACTTCAACAAACAATTTATGCAGATTATAATTTATTACTCAACAAATACAAAGATGATTCAATTGTTGAAAATGGTTCTTTAAAGGAATACTTTACATCATTTTATAGTACTAAAAAAAGTCTAAGTGGTAAACTTGACCTTGAAAATATTCAAAATCTTGTCACATCTTTCACTAACCATTTAGAATCAACCACTATATCAACTTCTACCAAAAACTCGTGATTGGGTACAATATTAGATATATATTTAAGAAAAGCAGTTGATAATAATAGTCCTGCACTTGGCAAAGACTTGGCAGACATCATAAAAAAAGTCCTAGAAAAAGTTAACTTTGTACGAGATGAAAATTTAAATTATGTCCTATCGGGTACATTCGGAAAAAGTTTAATGGTAATGCCAATTATAAAATCTGCAATAGACGCACTAACTGGTACAATAATTTGATCGATGGTAATGTACGTTATTATCGATATGATTTTATTAACAATCCTATTGATTGTTATAATGAATATTATAATTGTTGATGCAATAAACATTATAACTATAATGCGTTCATTAGGATATTCGAATGCAAAGGTTAATTGGATGGTAATGGGAAGATATATCACAGGTGGAACCATAGTATTTATCTGTGCATACATTGTCTCAATTCTTACTTGAAATTTATTACAAACTATAGTTTGAAATAAATTTGGTGTCTTGGTTCTAATCCCATCGCTGCCTTGGGTTCCTTTCCTTGCTTATGGAATACTTTCGCTAATAATGTTATTCGGATGGATTGCAGCTATGGCACAAATAAGAAAACAACCATTAACATACTTGGTAAGCTAGAACTTTTTGAGTATAATTAGTTAACAAAAGGAGGCGAACTTATTAATATGGCAGAAAATAAATCAATTACACCATCGGAAGTTTGTTGCCCAGGTGGAGCACATAATTGTTATACTTGTAGGGTTTGTAGCGGATCTTTTCATGGGTGTCAAAGTTGCTTAAAATGTATCAGTTGTCAAACTTGTCTATCAAAAAAATGTCCTTGTTGCTCAGATGGAAGCGCACGTCAAAAGGAAAATAAAGAAAAATATAAAAAATAAACAATAAAAAAGCACTTTCAAAACTAGAGTAGATGATACTTAGCTTTGGTAAAGTGCTTTTTTTGTATGAAATAAAGCTTTAACTTTTTAATAAATTTCAACAAATAAAGGTGTAGTTCTTTTAAAAACTAAATAAATAATCTTGTAAAGAGAAAAGTAAGCACATCAGAGCAGCAACAAAAAATATTATTGGTAAAATATTTCGTCTTTTGTTAGAGAAAGAGCTCTTTTTACTAGTTTTAAAAATTATAAAACTCAGGACAAAGAAAAATATACAAGCAGATAATCCAATACCTAGTTTAATATACAAAATCAAACACCTCAATAAATTTTGGTCCAAAGCTTATTTTGCTTGCGTCTATTTTTTTAATAAAGTTTTGCAATTTTTTAATAGAGCTTTTAAACAACTCTGAGATATTCGAAATTTCTATATCGACTTCTTGTCCGTTTAAAATAGATCGTGCAACTATGTTAAGGGGACTTATATCATTCTTTGTCTCTCTAATTAAAGATTCAATTTTACTTGTGTTCAATGTGACATTATAATTATCATTTAAATAATAATTTATGTTTTTGTAAATATCTTGTAGCCCTCATGTGATTACTTTAAGCTGTTTTTTTTGTTTATCATATAAAACACTCTCAGTACCTCTTATCTCAAAAAAATAATCACTACTTGAAAACTTTTGTAAGAAATTCTTCCCACTTATTGATGGATAGTTTTTAAACTTATTTATATATTTGTAAATTATTAACTTCACTTCGGATTCATTTATACTGTATTTTCTTAAAATAAAACTTATGTAATCATTTAATAGTTTCTCACTAACTATTTTAGAATTTTCTATTGGAATATAAACTAAAAAATTTATATCGCATTTTAGTTTATGTCTTGCTTCTTCCCCCATTGCAATTAGTTCTAAACTTTTCAAATTATAGAGACAATAAGTGGGCTCCTTATGCAATAACTGACCATCTTTGTATATGTATAAAACTCTATAATCGAAGTCCAAGTAGTACATTAAATTTTCACGCTACTTTCATTTAAACTATTTTTTAATTCTTGAAAAGGAAAGTTCTCTTTTAAATATAGATAAATACCAGAGTTTAATTTCATATAAGGGTAGAAATTATCAATAAAGTGATTCAAGGCTAAGTTAAAATCTTCGATATTGATGATATTTTCTATAACTAAATAAATAAAAATCAGTGAAGCACTTCTACTAACTCCTAATTGACAATGAACATACACACGCCTTTGTTTTATATTTTGTTTTATAAAGTTAATTGCAAATAGAAAATAATGTTTATTTAAAATAGTTGGATGATAACAATCTACAATGTTAGCTGCTAATTTATCTTTCGTTATTACTACGTTGCTATTTTTAAATATGATGTTTTCTCGTTTGCAAAGATTCCTGTAGAATATATCACTCATTTTGACTTCACAATCTATTTTTAGTGTGTTAGAAAATTGATCGCCTAGATATAAGTTATCTAAAATTTTTTTGAAAGGCATTACTCAATCACCCCTAGAAACTCTCTTAAATCTGTTGCTAAGTTTACTACTTTTGGACCATAAATAATATGAATTTGATTATTACCAATGTCTTTGATTCCATAAGGTTTTGTTTCTTCTAACAGGTTTTTATTAATTTTATTTATATCTTTTACTGTTACTCGAAGCCTTGTAACACAGTTACCCATAATTATTATGTTTTCTTTGCCGCCTAAACCTTCTATAATTTTTGAAATATGTTTTTCTTCATTATCTTTTATTTCTATTTTGTTTGAATCTTTTGTTATTGCATCTACTCTTCCTGGAGTTTTTAAATTGAATTTTAATATACAGTAATAAAAGGTTATAAAGTATGCTCCGAATGCAATTGGTCCAATTATGAATAGCCCTCAAACATTTTGTATTTTATTTCAGTTTATTCCATTTACGACAATTCAAGTTATTAAACCTGATCCTCTTGTTGATACTTGGGCAAAATTACAAAGATACATAGACATATAAACAAAACCAGTAAAAAAGATGTGAATAATATATAAATATGGTGCAGTAAATATGAACGTAAACTCAATCGGTTCTGTTGTTCCAGCTAGAAAAGATGCTAGAGCAGCCGAGATTATTGCACCACCAACTACTTTACGACTTTGTTTTGGTATTGTAAAATACATAGCTAAGGCTGCACCAGTTAAACTAAACATATTTGTAGGAAACGTTCCGTTAACAATTCATGTATCTTTCGCATAAATCATTTCATTTAAACCAAGTTTTGCTATTGCTATATTGTAGATACCATTGATGATTTTTCCATCAGGAGCTATTCAAGATGCACCAACCTCTGTATAATACAAAAAGTAATTCATGACTTGATGTAATCCAAATGGTATCAATGCTCTATTTGCAATCCCATATAGGAATGGCGAACCAGCACCCATATATTTTCATCCTTCTCCAACAGCTACTAAACCTTTTGAGATATATATCCATACTATCCCGAGTGGCATTCCTATTATTCAAGCAGCCAATGTACTTGCAACAGGGGAAAATCTCGGCCCTCCAAAAAAGGATAGAAATTCTGGGAACTTCAGTTTATAAGTTCATTTATGTACTTTGTATCCTATAATCCCAGCAATCATACCTCCAAAGGCACTATACTGAAATGACATAACTCCAAATCTAAATGCCAACCCAGCTTCTTTTGGATTTTGTAACATATTTGGTTGTAAAACTTGGAGCATCAAGTTTGCAGCAAAATGTAATGCAGCATAAGCCATTAAACCAGATAATGCAGCTGCTACTTTTTCACTTTTGGCTAGACCAGCTGCTAAACCGATAGCTACTAAAAAGTCTATGTTTGTTATTGCAATCATACCAATATTTTTTATAGCATCTACTGCTATTTTTACACTACCTTGATAGGTACCCACTTCAGTTGCAATTGCTTGACCCGCATAACCAATTGCTCCTATTAAAGCTAGTAAGGGAATTACAGTGACAGGTACCAATATGGCTCTTCCGAAGTCCTCTAAACTTTTTCTTATATTAGATAAAAATCTCCTAATAGGGATATTCTTTATTTTCAAATTTGTTCACCTCCATTATTATTTTATTTAGTTGTCACTAACTTAAATTTCTAAAGAATTTAATTATTTCAATATTTTCTTTAAATATTTAAAATCAACAAATAAATATGCAACGTATTTAACCACTCACAAAATTTTTTCTTTTAACACTTTTGTGTTAACATATGAAAAAGGGAGGGTATAAAATGAAAAAATTATTAAATATATTAGGGAGTTTGTCTATGACTATACTGCCTGTAACTTCGATTGTTTCATGTAAAACTAAAAATGAAGCAAGTGAAAATAAACCAAGCACAGAAGAAAAAGAGGAAGCGCCAGACTTTTCTTCTTTAATTTCTCAGTTTAAAAAAGATGTTTCTACTATAATATCTGAAGAATTATTCAAAACTAGAGAAAAACTTTTCGAGTTAGAGAAAGATGCTAAATTAAGAAATAAATTTTTAGTAAAAGAAAACATTGAAAAAAACGCAAAGCAAAAGAATTTAAGTGAAAACGACAAAAAGAATTTTGAATCTGACATAAAAACATTATTATCAATAGATAATATCAAAAGTGAACTAAACAAATTAAAAAATAAACCAGAATATAACGTTATCCTAGATGGTTTAGAGGACATTTTTGAAAATATGAATGTAAATTTTGAAAGTGCAGAATTCAAGTATAAAAATTTCTCAAATTAAGAAGTACAAGAATCTTTAAAACAAAATAATGCTAGCACAAAAGATGATGATTATACATCAAATGTTATTGTAAACTTTGATATTAACACTAAATATAAAGATCAAACCAGTCAACAAACAGTTTATAAAACTACCAGTAAATTTGTTTACTCATTAACAAGTAATGAAGCTTTAAAAGAGTTTGGTACTACATCAGTTAAAGAAATACAAAACAAATACTTTGTAGATGAAAATGAAAGTACAGAAAAAGGAATTTGATTAGATGCAAAAAATCTAGGTTTAGATGAGAAAAATGGTTTATTGTTAGATAATAACAATAAAGTTGGAGAATACTTTAGAAATAAAGAATTTGGGGATAACTTCTTGAAATACTTTAAAAAAGAAGTTTTAGAGACTTCTAAAAATCCAATCATACAAAAATTGAATTTATCTTTGGACAACGAGAATGCCTTTTCTAAAATTGACTGAAACTTAAAATTAGAAAATAAAACATCTACTAAATATGAATGACAAGATGAAAATGGCAACGGGAAACCTATGTTTAATGAGATCTTTAGAAACAATCCAATAAAAGAAGAACTAGTTTTAGCAGGGGAAAAAGCTAGTGTAAACAAAGGTCTATACAACTATGTAAAGAATGAATCTGAGGAATGATTCAAAAAATATAACAGTGGAATAGATACTTTCAAATCTAAAAATCAAATAGATTTCAGCAAAAAAGATTTGTCTTCTACATCAAAGTTGGGGTACGTATACTTAAAAGGCTTACAATTTAAGATAGATGATGATTACACTCAAGAGTTACCAGAATTCAAATTGTTAACTGGCTATTCAGTAAATAAAAAAGAAAAAAATTGAGAAGCTAATAAATATAAATCTATTGAAGAATCAAAAACAATTGCTTCTATTTATAATAATGCTAAACAAGGAATCGATGCCTATATTGAAACTTTTGGTATAGGAAAAACAGATAATACAAAGATCTTAGCTACATTTAGTGGTAAAACTCCAACTATGGGAAAAAACTTGTGAGAAACCATACAAAACACAAATGATTTTAATAAGCAAGCTCTTAACTCATCTTTATCTTTAAAAAATGATTCACAAGATCAATTTAATCAAAAAGCTTACAGAGATTACTTATTAAAAAAAGGGAATCAAGAAACTTTTAGTTGAAGATTTGTTAGAAACTCATTCAACATGATATTCAACATTAATAATACAGGTGTAGTATACGAGTATAGAACTTATCAAAGTGGTAGGTATACAAAAGAAACAGGTGAAGAGAATCTTGAAATAAACTTTGCATTAGATTTTGTTAATATAACATTTAATGTTGATAAAATTTGATTAGAAAAAGAATTGACAACTTTCTTAGTAAAACAACCTTAATAGAAAAATAAGAAACTAAAAAAACTTATGTTTGTTTCGAAAACAACATAAGTTTTTTTAATGTCTATCTTTCTTTTAAACTTAAAACCACTTGAAGTGAAAAAACTATATTTTTAAATAAATTAAAAATAAGTCAATTATCATTCAAATAGGAGTTTTTTCGCCAATAGGGAAAACCTTTCCATCCTTGCTAAAATATGTTGAGCAACTTCCATATATATGTAAATCAAGAAATTCCTTGAAGTTACAACTAAGTGTTGAGGTGATTGAAGCTATAACAAGAGGATTTTGTTGTTTTACCAGTTTTAAAAATCTTGAGATTTTATTATTATTACCAGAGATGCTAAAAACTATTACTATTTTTGATTCGACATCTAAAAGTTCAGAATCATATAGTGAAGAAAAAACCTTACAATTGATGTTATTTTCTAATAAATTGAAGTATAAAAAATCTACAATTTTTTTCGTTTTGCCTGTCGAGTAAAGTATTATTTGTCTGTAGTTTTCTGTTTTTATTATGTTTATTAATTTTAATAACTGATCTCTAGTTTTGAGTAAACTTGAAGTATTTTTTATATCTTTAATAATTTGTTTCTCGTATGTATCAATAATATTTGAGGTTTTGATATGTCCTTGATAGCATTGATTATCAAGGACATATCTAAAATTTTTAAATCCACCTAAACCTATTTTTTGAAGCATACTAGATATTACTGATTTCTGTATTTGTAGTTTGTTTGCAATTGCTTTTAATGAAGAAGTGCTAATGGTTGATAAATTATTTAATAAATAGTCAGCTAGTTTTTTTTCTTGTGGAGAATAATTACTCATACCCTGCAAGATAATGCCTCTTATATCCATGGTTATATCCTCAACTAAACTTCTTATAAAATAGACTACACATAATATAAAAAAATACTAGAAATAATATCTCATTTTTTTATATTTTTGAAAACCTTTTTTATCATAAAACAACTTTTAAGTTATTTTATGATATTATAAATTTGCAAAAGGAGAAAGTACAAAGTATGAAAAAATTATTAAATATATTAGGAAGTTTGTCGTTAACAGCTTTACCTGTAACAACCATTATATCATGTGGTTCTAAAAACAAAAGTACTGAAGAAACACCCGAACCAGGTACCCAAGAAGAAAAACCCGATTTTGCATCAGTTATTGCTGATTTCAAAAAAGAAGTAAGTACTATTGTTTCAAACGAATTGATTAAAGCTAACAAAAACTTGATTGAGGTAGAAAACAAAGGTCAAGCAGCTAATAACGAGTTCTTAAAGAAAGATGTAATACAAAAATATAAAGGTGATGAAGCAAAAAAAGTAACAGACGAAGACAAAAACAAGTTAAAAAACGATATAAACAAAAAATTAGCAATAGATAATATTAAGAATGAATTAAATAAATTAAAGGATAAAAGTGAGTATGATATCATTCTAAAAGGTGTAGAAAACGTTTTTAAAGATTTTACATTAGATTTTGATAAATTGAAAATTGACTATAAAAACTTTGAAGACCAAGGAACTATGAAAAGGGACGGTTCTGAAGTTCAACCAAAAGAATCATTTACTTCAAATATAAAAATTCCCTTTAAAATAAAAGCACTTTTTAAAGATCAAGAGTCTAAAGATGATGAAAGCACACTTATAGAAAGTAACTTCATTTATTCTTTAACAGATTCTAGTAATATAGAAAAGTTGGGGAATTCTATCGTACAAACTTTACAAAACCAATTTTTTAAAGACAAAAAGGATGATAATAGTAGTGCTTGATTAGATGCTAATTCATTAAAAATCTCTGAAGATGATAAGTTATTACATGATAATAACAAGGTATCTGACTATTTTAGCAACGTGAATTTTAAAAATGGACTTATAAGTTATATACAAAGAGACTTAGAAGAAACAAAAAATAATGAGTTTGCAAAAACTTTGACATTTGCTGAAGAGGTTGAAGTTTTATCAAAGATTGAATGATCACATTCAATCGAAAATAAACAACCAACTTTATACGGTTGAAAAGATGAAGTAAATAACGGTAAAAAAATGATGGATTTATTATTCAAAGGACTTAGCGATAAAAAGACAAAATCATTAGGTTCATCAGAACAAGAAGTAGAAGAATCATTATACAATTATATTCAAGAAAACTCTAGTAATTGATTTGAAAATTACAAAAGTAACACAGAAAGCTGAGTTGCAAACTTAAAAGATGAAAAAATTACAGGAATTGATTTATCTTCAACATCAAAAATTGGATACGCATACTTAAAAGGGTTACAATTCAAAATTGGAGATGATTATACTCAAGAATTACCTGAGTTTAAAATTCTAACAAGCTACTCAGTTGATAAAAATGAAAAAAATTGAGAAAATGATACATTTAGTGAGATAGAAAAATCAAAAACTTTAGCAGCAATATATCACAATTCATTAAAAGGAATAAACAGTTTTAAAAACAATTTTGGTATTACTAATACAACTGATAGCAATGCAATTACAGCGTTTAGTGGTGTTAAACCTAATAGAGCTAAAAACCTATGGGATACATTAAAAAACACCGGTAACCAATATAAACAAGCCTTAAACTCATCGCTTTCTTTAAAAGATGATGATCAAAAAGAATTTAGAGAGATTTTACTTAAAGAGGGAAATCAAGAAACTTTCGAGTGAAAATTCGATCGTTCAACTTTTAATCTATTATTTGGTATTGATGAAAGAGGATTATTTAATAAAATTGTTTACTATGCTGGTGAAAAATATCTAGACATCAATTTCGCATTAGATTTTGTTAACATCAACTTCAGGGTAGATGGCATTTGAACCACAAAACATAAAAATCAAATATTATTCGAAAAAAAAGCGTAAAATAAAAAAACAGGTAGCAAAACCTGTTTTTTTATTTTTTTTGGGAAATAACACTTTTAAGTTTTTTATGATAATATAAAAGCAATATATAAGGAGAACAAACAAAAATGAAAAAATTACTTAATTTATTAGGGTCTGTTGGTTTATTAGTAACACCAACTATAACTATTGTTTCTTGTAATTCAAAAAACAAAACAGAAAGTGCACCGAAAGAGGAAACAGACAATACAAAATTCTTTTCAGAAGCTATTAAAGATTTTAAAAACGAGGTTATCGATATTGTAACAACGAATGTTCTAGAGGCTAATAAAAGCTTGATTGAAATCGAAAATAAGTCACAGCAAAATAGTTTTTTAAATAAAGCAAACATTGAAAGATATAGCGGGAAAGAAAAAGATTTAGTCAAAAAAGAAGATAAAGAAAGTCTTTATAAAGATGTCTTTACTAAAATGTATGTTTCAAAAATAAAAGAAGAAATAAATAATTTAAAAAATCTTAACAAGTATACTTTAATTTTAGGGAATTTAAATGAAGTTTTTGAAGATTTGGAAATCGAGTGACCTTCTTTAAAAATTGATTATAATGAAGATTTTGGAGACTCGACAAATCTAAAGCAAGTGGGGAACGAGGATAAACCTTTTGCATCAAATGTTTATTTACAATTTGAAATCAAGACATCATATATTGATCAAGCTAATAAGAGAGCTGACTTCAGTGTCAAAAAAGATTTTACATATTCTTTGACAAACTCAAAAGTAATCGAATTACTAGGTAAAACTGTTTTAAATGATATGGAATATGGGTATTTACTAAATGGTAAAGAAAAAAGCAAAGCATGGTTAGATTCTTCGAGTCTAAATATGAAAGACAAGGATAAGCACTTAGTAGACAACAACTCTGAAGTTGAGAACTACTTCAACAATAGTTCTTTCAATAAGGACTTGACAGACACTGTTAAAAAAGTTCTTGAAGATAATAATCATGACTCTCCTTGAGTTAAGAATGCAAAACTTGCTTTCTCTGAAAATAGAGGTTTTTCTAAGATTGAGTGAAAGTATAAACTTAATTCAAATATGATGGAAAGACCAAAGCTATATTTTGTTTCAGATAGTATATACGGAGATGCTGAAAAACTATTTAATTATGTTTTCAATAGAAAAGAAGATATTGTAAAAGAAAATAAAATTCTAGGTGGGGTCTCTCAAGATGTTGACGTCCAAATCTATAATCACTTAGGTATTGTTTGATCAGACATGGTCAAAAAATATAGTAACGAAATTGATAAATTCAAAGATAACGTAGCAAAGAAAATCCCAGGTGAGACTAATACTGAGAAGATCAAGACTTTTGATTTCTCTTCAACCTCAAATATAGGCTATGTTTATTTAAAAGATTTAGAATTAAAAATCGGGGATAAATATACTCAAAAACTTCCTGAGTTTAGATTATTAACTGCCTATTCAATTGATAAAGAAAACAAAAACTGAACTGGTGACACTATCAAAGGATACGAACACAGTAAGACATTCGAATCTGCATACCATAATACAATCAAAGGTGTTAACAGCTTTAGACAAACTTTCGGAATAGTGGATAAATCTTCTGCTGGTGGATTTACATCAATTACAGGTCAAACACCTGGTATAGCGAAAAATTTGTGAACAACTTTTAATAGTAGTGAAGCATGACTTAAATATGGTGTTAATGATTCATTATCTTTAAATAATGGTATTCAAAAAGAACACAGAGATTATTTACTTAAAACAGGTAATCAAGAAATCTTCGGATGAGCCCTTTTCGGAGAGAAATCTAATACTAAAGTCAAAGTTACTACAAAGGGATATATTAATAGTGGAACTGTCCTAGGTGCACAAGGTAACCCCTTCGAAGATGTTAATTTAAGACTTGATTTCATAAATATTAATTTTAGATTACCAGGTTATTGAAATGCTCGTGCAGAAGGCAAAACAATCATTGGACGTGCAAGTTAAACATTTTTTCTTAAAAAATGTCTCTAATTATTAGAGACATTTTTTTATTTTTGAAAGCAAGAGATGCCCCAAATTGTTTTATAATAAGTACCTTACATAAATAATTGATGATATATCTATATATAATGATTTTTCTATATCTAATCATAGTCGAGAGTACTTTATTGGTATATAATAATTAATAGATTGGAGAAAGCTAATGGAATTTAAAACAATTGCATTTGATGTAATGGGTTCGGATAATGGTTTAATTCCAGCAGTGGATGCTGCTATTAAACTATTAGGTGAGCAAAAAAGGTTAAAAATAATTTTCGTTGGAGACGAAAAAGAGATTAGAAGTTGCCTACACAAAAAAAAGTATAATCACGACCAAGTTGAAATCTTTAACACTACTGAAGTAATCGATATGAAGGGTGATATAATGGACATTCGAAGAAAAAAAGATTCTTCAATGGTAAAAGCCCTAGAACTAGTTAGGGATAACAAGGCCGATGCTGTAACCACTGGTGGAGCAACAGCCCCCTTTATAGCTGGTTGTCATTTTATATTGGGTAAAATTAAAGGTATAGAAAGACCTGGTTTTATGCCCGTTATTCCTACCATCATCAAAGATAAAGTAACCTTATTACTTGATGTCGGTGCAAATTTAGAATGCGACCCAGAGGATATCGAGAAGTTCGCTATTATGGCAACTGCATATTCAAAGTCGGTAAGAGGTGTCGATTCACCGAAGGTTGCATTATTAAATATTGGTGAAGAAGAATCAAAAGGCTTTGACATGCACAAAAAGGCTTATAAACTTTTAAAAGGAAATAAAGATTTAAACTTTATAGGAAATATTGAACCTAGGTATTTAACATCAGGTATCGCAGATATCATAGTTTCGGATGGATACTCTGGTAATGTTGCTCTTAAATCAATCGAAGGGATTGGTAAAATGTTGCTTACCGAAATCAAAAGTGCTATAACTAAAACTCTTTGAAGAAAAATGGCAGCATTAAGACTTAAAAAAGCATTTAAGGAAGTATCTGTTAAGTTTGATTATAAAAATCACGCGGGAGCAATACTTTTGGGAGCTAAAAAAATTGCATTCAAATCTCATGGATCAAGTGATAAAAAATCTTTTTATGCTACATTAAGAATGACTTATGAAGCAATTGAAAACGATGTTTTAAATAAAATGACTAAAGCTTTAAAATTATAATTATGCAAAATTTCTTTAAGCAATTTGATATAACAATAAATAATAAAAGTTTTTATAACGAGGCACTAACTCATAACTCTTACTCAAATGAAAATAGACTTACAAAGAATTATCAACGTCTTGAATTCTTGGGGGATGCTATTTTACAAATGAATGTAAGTGAATACCTATTCAAAAAGTTTCCAAATTATAATGAGGGAATTTTAACCAAGTATCGTAGTTCTATGGTTAGAAGGGAAAGTTTGGCTCAAATTTCTAAAAACATCGGTCTAGGAAAGTTTATTAGGTTAGGTGTTGGAGAGTTGGAATCTAAGGGTTATGAGAAGGAGTCAATTTTATCTGATATTTATGAATCATTAACAGCAGCTATTTATTTAGATGGAGGTATTGTTGCTTTAAATAAGTGATTAGAGGCCACTATATTTAGTAAAGAAAATACTAAGGATTTTTTAGAGCATGTAACAGATTACAAATCTGAATTACAAGAAATCATTCAGCTTGAAATGAGAAGTCAATTATCTTATTCCACTGTAAAACAATCTAAGGTCGAAGAAAATAAGACTCTATTTATAGTTAAGGTTATGATTGATGGGATGATTTATGGAACCGGTGAAGGATTCAATAAAAAGCAAGCAGAGCAACAAGCGGCAAAATCAGCTTTATCAAAAATTAAAAAAAAAGCTAAATAGTAAATTATGTCCCTTATTTGGGACTTTTTTAGTGTGGAAAACTTTTAAAAAAGTTTTTGGTTTTAGTGAAAAGTCTATATAATAACAATTGTGTTATATAGGATGGCTATATACAAAAACAAGAGGTAAAATAAATGATATTTTTAAAACGAATTGAAGCGTTTGGTTTTAAGTCTTTTGCTGAACCAACCACTTTAAATTATGGTTATGCAATGACTGGAATTGTAGGACCAAATGGTTCAGGAAAATCAAATATTACAGATGCTATTATGTGAGCGCTTGGTGAACAATCTTCCAAATCATTAAGAGGTGACTCTATGGAAGATATCGTTTTCTCAGGAAGTTCTGAACACAAAGCTTTAAATATGGCCGAAGTAACCCTTGTTTTTGATAACAGCACTAGAGCGTTTAGCTCATTGGAATATAATGAAGTATCCATAACAAGAAAATATTTTAAATTAAATAAAGAGTCTGAATACTATATAAACGGAACAAGAGTTAGACTCAAAGATATTCAAGACGTTGCTCTTGAAACTGGCTTAACAAAATCTAGCTTAGCGATCATATCACAAGGTTCAATATCTTCTTTTGTTGAGTCAAGCCCAGAACAAAGAAGAAGATTATTTGATGAAGCTGCTGGTGTTGCTAGGTACAAAAAGAGAAAAGAAGAAGCCCTAAGAAAATTAATAAGATCTCAAGAAAACTTGGACAGATTGAACGATATCATAAACGAAATTGAAAGAAAATTACCAAGCCTAAAAAGACAGTCTTCAAAAGCGTTAGAGTATCAAAAAAAATGAGAAGAACTTAAAAATATAGAAGTTTCTATTCTTGTTAAAGACATTCAATTGTACAAAAAAAGAATATTAGAGATTGACGAAGAAAAACTAAATCTTAAGTCAAAAATCTCTTCACTAGACAAAAACATTGTAATCAAAGCAGAAGAATTTAACAATTTAAACAAAAAAAGTTTTATGAATGAAAAGGAACTAGCTTCCTTGAATAAAGAGTTTACTGAAATTGTTGACAATATTGGTAAATTAAGAATATCTAAAATCAATTTAGAATCAAAAAAATCTAAGCTTGATATCGATGAAAAAGAATTTAGAATTAGTGAATTGAAAAATAAATCTAAAGAATATGAAGTAAAACTAAACTCTGAAGAACAAAAGCTAGCAAGGTTATTGAATGAAAAACAAGATAAGAAAAAACTTGTTGACTCTTTAAGTAAAGAAAGATTTGATTTTAATAATAAACTTGACTTACTGAGAAAAGAAATAACTAAAATTGAAATATTATTAGAGAATATCAATAATAAAAAGAATTCACTTGAAGGTTATTTTGAAGGAGTTAAAAATGTTTTAGAGAATAAAAAAACTTTAAACGGAATAATAGGAACAGTTCAGGAAATCATAAGTATTGACCAAGAACATGAGTTAGCTATGAGTAGTATATTGCAGAACTCAGTTCAAAATATTGTTGCAACCACAGCAAACGATGTAAAACAAGCTATAAATTTTTTAAAATCGAACAAGGCGGGATATGCAACATTTTTACCACTTGATACGCTAAAACCAAACTTAATATCTGGTGAAAAAAAATTTGCAATTCAAAACGCAAACGGGTTCTTAGGATTCGCAAATGAACTTATTAAAACAAACAAAAAATATCAAGTAGTTCTAGATTATTTAGTTGGTTCATTTATAGTAGTGGATAATTATGATAATGCTGTTGAATTAGCTAAGTTGATAAATTACAAATTCAACATTGTAACGTTAGATGGAGAGAGAATATTGCCACACGGTGCTATTGTTGGTGGAAGTAGAAAAATTAAAAGCACTTTAACTTTCGACGCATCTAAATTAACAGAATTAGAAAAGAGCAAACTTAGTCTTGATCATGAAGAGAGTTCGATCGTCAAAAAAATAGCATTAATAAATGAAAAAATAGAGTTACTAAGAGAAGAGTTAACAGAAACACAAAGTTCCATAGGTGCAGCGAAAAAAGCATCGGAACATTATGAAAAAGAAATTTCTGATGTTAAGGAAGAATATCGAATCCTAACTGGAAAAGAATTAAATAGTAACGTTGATTTAGTTCAATCAATTGATGAACAAATTATTGAAGTGGTAGAAAAGATTTCGCAGCTAGAATCAAAAAAAGAAGAAATAAATCAAAAAATTAATGTTATTCGCTCAGTTAAGGATAAATCTGTTGAAAAACAAAACGATTTAAATTTAACTATTGATGAAGAGCGCAAAATGTTGCAAAGGTTGAAAGATAATTACTCTAGCTTATCTACCGACAGATTGCTTCTATTTGAAAAACAATCTAATCTTACAGAAAGATTAGGACAAAACTATAATTTAACTTTTGAATCTGCGATAGAACTTGAAAAAGTTGCTATACTAGATGAAGATGAAACTAGAAAGAAAATAAATCTTTTAAGAAGCGAAATAAAATCCCTGGGAAATATCAATGTTGACGCAATTCAAGAATATGAAGAAGAGAACAAAAGGTATCAAAATTATGTTGAGCAAACTAATGATGTTCAAGAATCGATCGGAAGTTTAAAAACCGCTATCAACGATATGGACATTCAAATGACAACACAATTCAAAACCATAATTAAACAAGTTAATGATGCATTACCAAAAACATTTGCGACTTTATTTGGTGGGGGTACAGCATCTATTGTATACACAACCCCAAATGATATTTTGAATTCAGGTATCGATATCAAAATATCTCCACCTGGTAAAAAAATAAGTAACTTAAACTTACTATCTGGTGGAGAGAAATCAATGGTGGCTTTGTCTGTACTATTCTCTATCCTTAAAGTCAAACCTATTCCATTGGTCATATTGGATGAGGTCGAGGCTCCTTTGGACATAGCAAATGTTGAACGCTTCGCAAAGTACATTAAAACTTTTACAGAAAATACGCAGTTTATGATTGTAACTCATAGAATTGGAACTATGGAAAATTGTGATATATTATTTGGAGCAACAATGCAACAAAAGGGTATTACAAAGCTTGTTCAAATTAAATTACTAGAAGCAAGAAAATTGAGTAATTCAAATTAATTTATTTTGGATTAATAAGGAGAAGAAATGAATAAAAAAATTAGCATTTCACTCATACTTATAGCTATAGCGATGTTATTGCTTTGAGTATGAACTTTATTTATAAAAAACTCTTCCATTATAATTGGGGGAAGTACGAGTGTGAACCCGTTTATGCAGGAGTTAACTAAAAATTATTATGAGCATAATGGAAGTAAAACGGACTTCGTTTATAACTCAACAGGTAGTCAAGCTGGTGTTAGTGGTGTAGAAAAAAATATGTACACCGCAGGATTTATTTCTAAGGAAGTAAAAGAAGAAACATTAAGTGAAAATAACAGTTTTTCTAAAAAGATAAACTATCAAGATGTCCTAAACGAAAATGATTTGAAGGATAGTCTTAAAGCCGATAAAGTTAGTGGTGAGTTTGAAAATAACTCATTTGCTTCATTGGAGTTTGCACTTGACGCCATCGCAATAATTTATAATGCTCCTGAATGGTACAGAACTTTTGAATTCAAGTCTAATGTAGGGGATAATAAAATAACACTTGAAACACTTATGAACTTTAATTTAAAAAAAGATGATAATAATATTTTGAAACAAATATATCTTGGTAAACTAACATGATTAGATCTTGCTAAGCATTTGCTAAAAGAGAAAAACTATAATATTAACCTTCCGAATTTTGAAGACCAAAAAATCAACACAATAACTAGAGAAAGTGGTTCAGGAACACGAAGTGCATTTACAGATTTAACAGGAATAAAGTCTTCTGATATGAAGTCTTCTGAAGTTAATTCTAATGGAAGCATGTTTAGGAATATAAGGGATAACATCGGTATTGGATACGTTTCTTACGCATTTGTATCATCTGTTTATGAAGAAGTTGATGCTTCTGGTAAAGTGTCTAAAAATAATGTAAGAATTGCAGGCATCGGTGGTAAAAAATTAGGCAATAAAGCGGATTCAGGAAGCGAACCAGAAAATTGATATGGTTTAAAACAAAAAAATGATGGCAGCTGAGAACCAACTAAAGAAAAAAACGAAGAATTTATAAGAAAATGCTATGAATTTAAAAGACCTTTCGTGTCTATTTTTAATCTGAAAAATAAAAACTTTAAATACTTATTAGAGTTATTTGTTTATATGATTTCTGATGAATCAAATGAAAGTTTTGAAAAAGAAGGACTTGTGAAAAATTTTGTAATTAATCCACAAGCAAAAAATAAAGTTAAAAGAGGTTTTGAAAATGGTTAACCAAAAGAAACTAATGGGTAGTACAAAGTTTAAAAAAAGAAAAGCAGATATCACAAATAAATGAACTGTTATTGCATTTACAACATTTGTAGTGTTTATCCTTGCTGTATTAGTTGGTTTTATTATTTATAAATCTATTCCTGCATTACAAGGAAACGACTTTTTAAATTTTATATTCTCAACTATTTGAAATCCTGGTAAAAATAACGATCATGATGCTAAATACGGTATTCTATCTATAATTGGTTCGACTATGATGATGCTTTTGATTTCTCTGATGTTTGCAATTCCTTTAACTATATTTAGTGCTCTATTCATCACAGAATATCTTAATAAAAAACTTAAAAATTTTGTAATAACAATCATTCAGTTACTTGCAGGTATTCCTTCAGTTGTGTTTGGTCTGTTTGCTTTAGATCAAATAGGGCCTTTAACAACAATGATGGGTGCGAAAAATGGTTCGAATATGATGACTGCAAGTATCACTTTGGCATTTATGGCACTACCCACAATGATTACATTATCTATTAATGCTATTGAAAGTGTCCCTGATAGTCATAGATTTGCATCGTTAGGGCTTGGCCTAACGAAAGAAAAAACAACTTTTGGTGTAGTTTTAACAAGTGCAATGCCTAAAATTATTACAGCTATTATTACTGGTGTTGCAAGAATAATCGGAGAAACTATGGCAGTCATATTAATAGCAGGTAATTCCACGCAAGGATTGAATACTTCTGGTGGGTTTCTAGATTTCATATTTTCTTCAATTAGGACTTTAGCTGGAACGATAGGTCTAGAAATGTTAGAAAATAACGGATCACATCATGAGGCGGCATTGTATGCAATCGGATTAGTTTTATTCTTTTTAGTAATAATAATCAATCTTTTGATATTAGCAATAGGGAATTTTAATAAAAGAAAAAGAAAAAGTATTAGAGAAATTAAGCGCAAAAATAAAATGCGTACAAAAAATACGCAAACTTCAAATTTATATGATTCTTACAAATTAACTTTACTTGTTAAAAGTTGCACTGATAAGAGAATTAAAAAAAAGGTATATAGTTCAACTATGAAGTTCTTTATGATAACTTCGACCGCGATAATTGTAGGATTCACTTCTTGAGTAATTCTTACGGTGCTATTCGATGGTCTTAGACATTTTGATGCGAGTGCATTTATTCAAATAAAAGGTCAAAGATCTGGTATATTTGCTACCATTTTCACTACAATTCTCCTAGTGATTGGTTCCATATTATTTGCAATACCTTTGGCTTTATTTGCTGCAATTTATCTTGCTGAGTATGCAAGAAAAGAAAGTAAGTTTGCAAAAACAATTAGATTTTCAATCAGTGTATTGTCTTCAACTCCAAGTATTGTTTTTGGTGTATTCGGTTTAAGTTTATTTGTAATTGCCTTTAAAATTCCAATGTCTATTTTTGCTTCAAGTTTAACAATGACAATAGTTATATTACCTTCATTGATCTCAGTTTTTGAAGACGCGATGACGAGTGTTCCTGAAATGTATAAAGAAGCAGCATATGGTTTAGGGATGACAAAAACGGGTGTCATTTGAAAAGTTGTTTTACCGAACTCTATGCAAGGGATAGTTACAGGGACTATTTTAGCAATTGCAAGAATCATAGGAGAATCAGCACCAGTTTATCTGACATTAGGAACAGCTGTTAGAATGCCAAGTGAAGGATTTTTATCATCAGGTGCAACCTTAACAACGCAAATTTATATGATGGCTTCAGAAGGAAGTAGTCCAGACACTTTAAATGTTGCTTATCAATTAGCATTGGTTACGGTACTAATGGTACTATGCTTAAATTGATTTAGTAAGTACATCGCTAAAAAATTAGAACCTACATACAAGAAAGTGAAGTTTAAAAATAAATTAATCAACTACTTTAATAAATTGAGAACCTTTAACTACATGAAGGTATTTCAAACAATTCGCTCTTGAACGTTAAATATAGGAAGTAACATTAAAAATATATTCAGTTTCAAAAAAACTAAGGCAAGCATAAATGTATCACGGTCACGTAATAAGTTAATCAAAAACATAATTAAGGAGGCAAGGGAAAATGACAGAAAATCAGAACTTAGAGAAAAAAACAATAGTTAAAGATGATACACAAGAGTTGAGTTTCGATAAAAAAGCTCTAAGTAAACCTAAAAAAGTGCCAATGAAAAATAGAGAAAATGTTATAGAAATAAATAATTTGGATTTCTTTTACAATGGAGGAACCAAACAAGCATTGTATAATATTAATATGAGTATTAAAGAAAATACAGTAACAGCCCTTATTGGTCCTTCTGGTTGTGGAAAATCAACTTTACTCAGATCAATAAATAGAATGAATGACTTGGTCGATAATACTTCGATAAAGGGCGAAATTGTTGTTAATGGTGACAATATTTATAAATATGGAACAGATGTGGTTAAATTAAGAACCGAGGTAGGTATGGTTTTTCAAAAAGCTAATCCTTTTCCAATGTCTATTTATGATAATGTTGCTTTTGGTCCGAGAAACCAAGGTGTTAATGACAAAAAGGCATTAAATCAATTAGTTGAAGATTCTTTAAAAAAAGCTGCACTGTGAGAAGATGTTAAAGATTATCTAAAGGACTCAGCACTTGGATTAAGTGGTGGACAACAACAAAGGTTATGCATTGCTAGAGCAATAGCAATGAGGCCAAAAATACTCTTAATGGATGAACCTACAAGTGCTCTTGATCCAATAGCTACTTTAAAGGTTGAAGAGTTAATATTAAAATTAAAAAATGAGTATACAATAGTAATAGTAACCCACTCAATGGCGCAAGCAACAAGAGTAAGTGATTTCACTGCTTTCTTCTTGCAAGGTCAGTTAGTGGAACACGATAGAACTAAAAAAATATTTACCAATCCCAAAAATAAAAAAACAGAAGATTATATCTCTGGAAGATTTGGTTAGGAGGAAGAAAGGATGTCTTATAATAAAATATTAGACAATGATATCAATACAATTAAAAAAGACTTAATCAACCTCGTTGAGGAAACAAAGTCTCAGTACGCAAAGACATTTGAAGCCTTGAAACATCAGAATATGGAGTTTGCTGAAGAAGTCATAGTAAGAGATCTTAAAATAAATGATTTACAAAATAACTTCACAAAAATGGCACTTTGAAAAATAGCAAAACAACAAATGGTAGCTGGTGACTTGAGACTAGCTGTGGGTGGGGTTTTAATTAGTAGAGAAATAGAGAGAATTGCAGATGTCGCTAAACACATTTGTAAATTCACTATTAAATATAAACCTGAACCAATTGAAATAAACTATATCTCTAAAATGTTTGATTTAGTAAATGTGATGCTAAATATCATATCTACACTTATAGATAATTATGATAGTGACCAACATCAAAAAGTTATTAAGATAGAGCATGATTTAACAAACGAGTTCTCAAATTTAAGTAATATATTAGCAGAAAAATTAATAGATGCCAAAGACAAAAGTCAAGCAAGAAAAATTATAACAATCGTGAGACAGTTAAAAAATCTAGAACGAGCTGGTGAACATCTTATTAATACAGAGGAAACACTTCAGTTTATTAGAACTGGTAAATTTGAAGAAATTCCCACAAGTGTCGAGAATAATCTTGATATAAAATAAGTGGAAATTATATTGTATAATAACCACAAGGAGTGAGTGAAATGAAAAATAAAAAGAAACCAGTAATCGCTAGTTTAGATGGACTATGCAAAGCTGGAGCAATACTAGGTCTTGTTTTTGCAGGAATTGCAATCGGTTCATCAATTTTATCATTGTTGCTTTTATCAATCAATAGTAATATTTACTTTAAGTTTAATATTAAACCCTTTATGGTTGCAATCTATATATTTCTGATAATAATTATTGGTTTACAAATCGGAACCATATTTATGTGTTTATCTATAAAAAACGGAACAGCAAAATCAAATATTGCGGGAGGTATTTATTGTTTAGTTCTTACTTCGCTTATAGCCGGAATATTTATATTAGTAGGAAAGTATGTTTTGAAAAACAATGATAATTTGGAACCAGCCGCTAAGAATATGCCAATCAATACAGACCCTGGAAAAGATAATAGCTCTGAATGAACTAGAAATCAACAATTCGGTAACGGGACACAATGAAACAATCCACAATGAAATAATCCACAATGAAACAATCCACAACCTACAAATATGGAGCAAGATCCAATTGAAAGTAAAAAAGAAGACCCAACATCCGATAAAAAAAGTGATTAATAAAATTGAAAAAACTATCTGAGATACTTTGTAAACGAATATATCTAAGATAGTTTTTTTATTTATTAAAGAAAGAATATAATTAATGTTTTAGCAAGTAACAAACGGCTTAACATTTTAGTAATTTAATTACTAAAATTTGTCCTGTAAAAAAGTTTTCATTAAGTTTTATTTCTATGTGTGTAGTTGTATTTCCAATTATTTCAAAATACTTTTCATAATGTTTTTCATTTAAATCTAAACCTGTATACTTAGATAAAATTTTTCCAAAAGCTTTTGAAGGGTCTTCCTCTTTAAATATTTTTTCACTTTTGAAGGTGTTATCATTTAAAAAATCAGTGTTTAATTTGTAATTGAATTTAACTATTGAAGAGTTTAAAAAATCCGCTTTCAAGAAACTCCCATTGTTTGTTATACAGATACTATGGTCAAAAACTAAATAGTCAAAAAAGTTTTTCTCATCATTTAGAAAAATTCGTTTATTAGCTAACTTATTAAATTTTTCTTTGACATCTTTACTTATTAAATTGTTGAAATCTTGTTCATTCTTTTTAAGAACAGGTAAAACTAACTCCATTTTAGTTTTTTCTATTAATTTTATAAAATTATTTATTCGATCATAATTATATAAAAAAACATCAAACTTAATAGTTACAGGATGTCCTAAGCAATAGTAACCATCTTTGTCTCTGAAAGTTAAAGTTACACTATAATCTGAACAATTTTCTACTATAAATTCTGTAGAGTTTAATATTTTCTTTCCTATTGTATAATCTTGAAAATTATCTTCTACGATCTCTTTAATATTTTCTTCAATGTAGACATTAGGGTTTTTGTTTTTTATAAAATCATAATGACTATATAAATCAATGTCTCCATTTTTCAAAAACTCTTGAGCTTCGTTGTCAACTACTTTTGTTGATGCGCTAATAAGTCCTGATAAACTTACGCTAAAATTCATTGCAAACATAATTTTTAATCATTTCTTCATTACCACACCACCATATTTTTTAATTGTTCTAGAAATATTAAAATTATTATACAATTATATTGCAAGAATAGGAGAAAAAAAATGGGTTTTTGAAAGAAAATTAAAGAAAAAAAAGCCTTAAAAAAGCAAATAAAGCAACATCAAAAAGAGCATAAAAATACATTAACCTTTTCGAAAGATATTAAAAATTTAAGTAAAAAATACAAGGAAGCAGATAATGAGTTTTTTGAGGAGCTTGAAAATGTTTTGATAAAAACCGACATGGGTATGAAAATGGTTTTAGAAATATCAAATAAAGTAAGAAAACGCGCAAAGGCTAAAGACGGTTTCTCAAAAATAAAGCAATATCTTGTTGATGCACTATATTCTTCATATAGTGAGTCAAGTAAAACTAATAATAGTTTAAATTATAAAGATGGTCGCCTTAATATTTATTTGATTGTGGGTGTTAATGGTGTTGGTAAAACAACAAGTATAGCCAAAATCGCAAACTTTTACTCCAATGAAGGTAAAAAAGTGTTGATTGCTGCGGGTGATACATTTAGGGCTGGTGCCGTGGAGCAGTTAGAAGAATGATGTCAAAAACGTTTAAAAGGTGTTGACTTAATCAAATCAAACTCTTCTGACCCAGCAAGTGTTGTATTTGACGGTGTTAAAAAAGGTATTAAAGATAACTATGATATATTACTAGTTGATACAGCGGGTAGATTGCAAAATAAAGATAATCTTATGAGAGAACTTGAAAAAATAACAAAAATCATAAAAAAAACAGTAAGTGATGGTCCTCATGAAAGGTTATTAGTGATAGATGCCCAGACAGGACAAAATGGTATAAACCAAGCGAAGGCTTTCTCAGAGGTTACTCAAGTTACAGGTATAATATTAACTAAGATGGATGGTACAAGTAAAGGTGGGATTGCTTTAGCAATCAAAGATATACTAAATATCCCTGTTAAATTAGTTGGTTTTGGTGAAAAGCCAGAAGATCTTAAGCCTTTTGTTGTTGATGAATATATAAGTGAGCTAACTAGCGATTTTATGGAAGATGATGATAATGAAGGAGAATAATATCAACAAAACTATTGAGCTAACAAGTCTTTATGATTATTATAAAAAACTTCTTACAGATAAGCAGAAAAAGTATTTTGAGTTATATTTTTTTGAAGATTTAACACTACATGAAATAAGCCTAGACATGAGTGTTTCAAGAAACGCAGTTTACGATAGCATATCAAAGACAATAGCAACACTAAATGATTTAGAAAAAAACTTAAAACTTTACAAAAAATCTAATATCATTAAGGAAAAAATTGAAGAATATCAGAAAAATAAAATTTCAAAAGAAGATTTTATTTCATTTATTGAAGGAGTAGTTTAATGAATATACTATTGGTTGGTGATGTATACTCTAAAAGTGGTAGAGATGCCATTTCTAAGTATCTTAAAGATATTATAATAAAAGAAAAAATAGATTTTACTATTGTTAATGGAGAAAATATTTCTCACGGTAAAGGAATTAACAAAAATCATTACACTTTTTTAAAAAAAATGGGAGTCGATGTTATAACTAGTGGTAATCACATATTTAAAAGCTCAGATACAGTGGATTTTATTGATAATGTTGATGACCTACTAAGACCAGCAAATATGAATTCATATTTGCCGGGTAAAGGTTCAAATGTTTATAAAGCAAAGGGAAAAAAAATTAGAGTAACAAATTTGATGGGTAAAACTTATATGGAACATGTAAATAATCCATACGAGTCAATGGACAAAATACTTTCAGAGGATAATAGTGATATTCATATTGTAGATTTCCACGGTGAGGCGAGCGCTGAAAAAATCGCATTTGCATGAAATTATGATGGGAAAATAGATGTTTTAGTTGGAACACATACCCACGTTCAGACTGCTGATGAAAGAATTTTAAATAAAGGTACAGCCTTTATTACTGATATGGGTATGACAGGAGCTTATGACTCGATCATAGGTGCTAACCCAGAAGAAGTGATAAAAAAAGAAAAACTGGGTATTCCCACTAAGTTTGTACCAAGCACAAACGAAGGAATGTTAAACGGGGTTATAGTCTATTTCAACGAGAATAACCAGCCAACCTCAATTAAAAGAGTTTTTAAGTATAACGAGCATAAAAAATAAATATATTAATCGATTATTTAAATATATTTTGCGAGTGTAGAAATATTCTTATAAGAGTGCTTTATTAAGTCGGAAGCATTTTTTTTTTTTTTTGAGAAAACAAAAGTAAGGTTTTTCCTTAATATCAATAGCTTTCTTAGATATTTTTAAACATTAATCCAGTCATCAGTGATGATATTAATAAATTCAGTACCTTCTTTCTTATATTTAGGCATAAGTTACTTTTGTGAAAATAAAAATTTTTTTAGAGTTTAAAATGATTATTAATTACAAATCCCAAAACTTTAAAAAGCAATTACTTTTTTGTCTAAATTAAAACTGATTTTTTTAGTATCGTTGTTATTAAATATATTTTGTATATATCAATTTTACTAGTACGGTTAACTTGTAGAATTCCTTAATGTTAAAGGTTAAATTTTCTGAGATGTTTCATAAACTTGATTATTTATAACTTTTTGTATAACACAACTTTAAAGAATTCAAACTTGATTTATTAGACTCACATAATATAAAAACTTGATATAAAAAAGTTCTCCTTATATATCCTTATGTTTGAAAACATAAAGTATACTTAGAGAACTAATTTTTTTATTAATTATTATTACTCATTTAAAAAAGTTTGTGTTTCATAAAAGTAAAGGTTTTTTCCTATAAAAACTCCTCTTTTTTTCAAACAAACACTTTTAATTATAAAACAAGGTATTCAGAAAAAATAATGAATAAATGGAATATAGATCGTTGCTTTACACAACTTGTGTAATTTGATATCAAAATTAGTTTTCAAATCTACTTTAAAGAAATAAATTATTTTAATCTTAACATAAATAGAACAAAACTCAAATAGTACTAAAACTAACAGATAAACTATAAATGAGTGGTTTCCTAAGCTAAATACATTTTGATTTTTGCTTATAGAATAAATAAACCCTAGCTCCAAAAGTAAAGAACATAAATAGCTGAAGTAGAAAAGTACACGAAAGTTTTTAATCTCAACATTTGACTTTTGGTTTTTATCGAATACACTTTCTTCACGCGTATTTTCATTTATTTCCATTTTAAGTATATTGGATTTTTTAATTATTAATTCTTTGCAAAGAAATAAAATTGCCAATAGAACAAAGAAGGGTATAAAGATTATAGTAACCCCATTTCTGGTTGTTAAAATTGATAATCCGAGTAATATGAAACCCACAGTTGAAATCAATCCTATGATTTCTGGATAAACCTTAACTTTTTTTAAAGTTATTATTATCAAAGCAAGCGTATTAATTAATGCATAACCAATTGAGAATGAATATAAAATAATGACTCCTGTAAAATCTTGTGTAATAGTAGGTTCATTGTCATTTATTAAGTTATAAATTATAGTACCAATTGCAGATCCTATATAAAGCAACCAAACTGATGAAATAAGTAATTGATAGTTTTTTTCTTTCATATTATGTCAACTCCTTTCTGAATTTAATTGATTAATTTGTTAATCATTATTAAGAGCCGATTTACTATAAACCTTTATTTTGATTAATTATTGATGAAACTAAATTGTTGTGTTGCCGCAACACTAAACACCCTAGTTGAACATAGTAATTATTTTTCATTTTCATCCCTCTTTCAAGATTAACCCTTAAACATATAATATTCTTTATTTTGTAAAAATATTTTTTATCCTTTAAAAAAGTTCTTATTTTTTTCAAATTAATATTAGGTCAACCATTTGTCAATTTATTGCAAAATACTTTTAAAAAGTTCGTTACTAGTTTGAATATGATTAATTAGATAATATACCAGCTTTTAGATTTATTCAATCATAAAATGATTCAGTTATTTCATTTATAATCCCTTTTTGTTTATATGTGACAACTCATTTTTTTATAAAATATTAGTTTTTCTAAACTGCCAAACTTTATTTTATATTAACTCAAAATAAGAAAGTATATTTAATGATTATTAATCAAAAAAATATAAAAAAGTTTCGCTCCCGTTTTTACTTAAATTCTTCCGACCTGATAACAGTTTTAAAATAAATATAAAGCATACAATTTTCGCGTTAGTGAGGTTTTTTTGTTAACTTCATCTATATGTAGTATTTTTAGAACTAACTATAGTTTATATACCGCTGAAATAATTATTCATGCCCACAAATTATTTAAGCGCAATCTTGGTAGCACAAACTAATTTACCCGAAATCAGGTTTACATTTTGCATTCTTTAAGTTTGTAAAAAATAAGGCAAGAGTAATCATTTTCATGCATTTTTAAAATATTGAAAAATTAATTTGCTAATTCTTATTTTACAATTATAATGTTAATTATAAATACAAAAAAAGATATGAATATATAAGTGAACAATAATCAAAAGGGAGAAATGAAAATGAGTGTAGAAAAAAAAGAATATAAAGATTTAATTAAAGAATTTACACAAGTAATATCTATTAAGAGTAATGATATTAAAAATGAAAATGCTAATATGAATAGTAGTACAGCAAGCGGTAAGATGATGAAATTTGCGTCTGTCAGTGCTAAACAGTTCGCTCTAAAAAACTTAGTTGATAAGTTTCATGCAAACTTGCATGAAAAGTCTATAATACATATACACGATTTAGATTATTATCCTACAAAATCAACTACTTGTGTTCAATACAATATTGAGGAAATATTCAAAAATGGTTTTAGAACTAGAAATGGATTAATTAGGGAACCACAATCAATTGGTGTTTATTCAGAACTAGCAGCAATAATATTCCAAACTACTCAAAATGAAATGCATGGTGGTCAAGCTATTCCTGCTTTTGATTATTTTATGGCGCCAGGTGTTAATAAAAGTTTCAGAAAAGCATTATTGAGAAATATTAAAAAGTATTTGGAATTTAATGATATCGAATACAATGTAATGAATATAAATCTTTTATTAAAAGATGATGAAATAACTTTTGAAAATATTAATAGTCAAAAATTAAGCAACTATTTAGATGTTCAAAAACTTAATGAAAAAGTTCTAAATAAAATAATAAAAATTTCTACAAAAGAAGTAACTGCAGAAACAGATCAAGCTATGGAAGGTTTTATATATAATTTGAATACCCAACATTCAAGAGGAGGTAACCAGGTGGTTTTCTCTTCAATTAATCTTGGAACAGATACCTCAAAAGAAGGTAGACAGGTAACAAAATCATTGTTAAAGGCTTTAAGAAATGGTTTAGGAAATGGAGAAACTTCAATTTTTCCAATAGTTATTTTTAAAGTTAAAACTGGAGTCAACATTGATGAAGAAAGCTATAAAAAAGCTATGAACCTATCGCAAGAAGTTTGATTTGATGAAGCCAATGAATGAAAAACTCCAAACTTTGACTTATTTTTAGACGCAATCAGAACAACCAGTTTAAGACTATTTCCAAACTTTATGTTTTTAGATCAACCTTATAACAAGCACCCGCTTTGGAATCAAAAGGATAAAAACTCTTGATATTATGAGCCAGCAACAATGGGTTGTCGTACAAGAGTTTTCGAAAATGTAAATGGAGAAAAGACTTCAATAGGTAGGGGAAACTTAAGTTTTACTTCTTTAAATTTACCATATATTGCGCTGGACCTACTTAGAGCTGAAAATCTAATACAAAACAATGAAATAAACTATAATATGATTGACTTCGACAATATTAAAAAAGAATTTATTGATAGGGTCGAATATTACGCAAACGAAGTGTGTGAACAAATGTACTCAAGATATCAGTACCAATGCTCAGCATTAGCCAAGGAATTTCCATTTATAATGAATAATAATATTTTAAGTGGAGGCTCAAAATTGAAGCCAAATGATAAAGTTGAAGAGGTATTTAAACAAGGAACTTTAACAGTTGGATTTATTGGTTTAGCAGAAGCATTGAAAGCTTTATTGAATGAACATCATGGTGAATCTGAAACTGCTCAAGTATTTGGATTGGAAGTAATAAAAACTATCAATAATGTTACAAATTTATGAAAACAAAAATATAAATTAAACTTTGGAGTAATTGCAACACCTGCAGAATCTGTGGCTGGAAGAATGCTAAAAATCACAAGAAAAGAGTTTGGTGAGATTAGTGGAGTAACAAGTAGAGACTATTTCACAAACTCAAATCATGTTCCTGTATATTACAATACAACAGCGATTAATAAGATAAAAAAAGAAGCCGCTTATCATGAATTAACTTTGGGTGGAAGTATCAGTTATATTGAATTAGACGGAGAGGCTAAAAAAAACTTACACGCTGTTCTTTCTATCATCAATGCAATGAGAGTTAGCGGAATCAATTATGGAAGTTTAAATCATCCTGTTGACAGATGTAAAAATTGTCATTATACTTCTTTGATAGCTTCGTGTTGTCCGGTCTGCTCTAACGATGATATTTCAAGAACTAGAAGAATAACTGGATATCTAGTTGGAGATCTTGATGGTTGAAATCAAGGTAAACAAGCAGAAGAAGCAGAAAGGGTTAAACACAAATTATAGTTTATGAAAATTTTAAAAATTTACAAAGAAACTATTAGTGATGGCCCTGGTCTTAGATACTCAATCTACTTATCGGGTTGTTTGCATGCTTGTAAAGGATGTCATAATATAAGAAGTTGAAGTTTCAAAGTAGGTAAAGTTTTTGACAAAGAATATGAAAAATCTATCATTGAGGATTTGAAAAGTAACCCATTACTAAATGGTGTTACCTTTAGTGGTGGTGATCCTATGTTTAGTGCTATCGAACTTTTACCATTTATAAAACTCATAAAAAAAGAAACTAATTTAAATATTTGACTTTATACTGGCTTCACTATCGAAGAAATAACTGAACAAAAAAATATAAATGAAGATACGCGAGCAAGATTTGAAATATTAAAATATATTGATACATTAGTTGATGGTAGGTTTGTGAAAGAATTACTAGATCCAAACGTTTTGTATAGAGGAAGTAGTAATCAAAGGTTAATTGACACTAAAGAGTTTTTGAAAAAAATATAATGTAACTCCTTGCGGAGTTTTTTTTAATGTAAGTTGATTTATAAACTACAATTTTTGTTTCTTTTGTGTATGATTGAGGCGAAAGGATGTGGTGAGGTGAAGAATTTATTATAGAAAGTTAAATATGAAATACGATAACTCGTTGAAAGATAGGTTGTGAATAAATAAACATGAATAATTCATTTGCTGGAATTCAAAAAGAAGTTTTAAAGAGCGAAGAAGAGCTCACCAAAATAGTCAACGACATTTTAAGTTTTAGTGACTTGATTCAAATACTAAAGAGTGATTTTGCCACACAAAAAAATGATTTGGCAAGTTTGTTCAAAGAAAAACAAGTTACACACGAAGAATATGTCCAGGAATTAAAAAAACTTCAATCCGTTTATAAAATTCATATAAGTGATATTAAACAATCTGTTGGAGCTACTCAAAAATATGCTTTCGACAAGTACGAAAAAAATATAAAGTACAAAAAAGAACATAAACAGGAAATAAAAAATATCTTAAAAAGTCTTAGTGATGAAATAGATGAATTAAAAAAAGTCGATAAGAAAAATTCAAGTATATCTACTTTGAAAGAAAAGAAAAAAAGTTTAGTTAAGCCAATAAGTACAAACTTTTTAAAAGTATTTAGTATTATTGCAGTCCCTTTAATATTGGTATGCACACTTTTGGTTAATTACTTTGTTTACTTTCCTAATACAAGAAATGGAGAGCTTGACTTATCTAAATCAGAATACTTAATAGCATTTATTATTGTTATTTTAACCCTAGTAATAACTGGTATATATTTTTATTTCTTAGTATTCAAGGTTTTAAAAAAATCCTATATTGATAGAGAGAATAATATATTCAAACTTACATCTATCGGTGTTTGTGGTTCATTCCTTGATACTATTGGAGTTGGTTCATTTGCTGTTGCAACCGCCGGTTTAAAAGCAACAAAAACCATGAAAAATGATGCATTATTACCAGGTACTTTGAATGTAGGGTTAGGTATACCTAACTTAATTGCAGGTACTGTATTTGTGGCAGCAATTGATGTTGGTACAATCACATTGGTTTCGCTAGTTTTAGCGGCAATTATAGGAAGTTTTTTAGGAGCTGAACTTACCAAGAGAATAAGTGCGAAATATATTAGCGTAACTATGGGAACATTGTTAGCTATAGTTGGTATATTAATGTTTTTGATACAACTAGATATTTTACCTAGTGGTAACGCAACTAGTTTGGAAGGTTGAAAACTTGGTTTAGGTATAGGGTTATTCTTTGTTTATGGTGGGTTACAAGCATTTGGTATTGGTCTTTATGCTCCTGCATTAGCAACTATTACTTTATTGGGTATGGATATAAAAGTTGCATTTCCAATAATGACACTTGCATCAGGTTCTGCGTTTCCACTTGCTGCTTACTCATATTACAAAAATAACAACTACTTGCCAAAAACTAGTTTTGGATTAATGGTAGGAGGAACCTTGGGTGTAGCTCTAGCGTTCTTAGTAGTTTTTGTGGGTATTGAAGTAGGTGCAGAAGTGAAAACTGCAGTGTTCACTAATTATTTAAAATGATTAGCTATACTAGTTGTATACTATGTGGCATTTGTATTAATCATGTCATATGTTAAGGCACGAAAAAAATCCGCCAATTCAACAAAAATAACAGAGCATCAAATAATTTATGCAATTAATAATCGCTCTACGTGAGATGTAGATATTAATCATCATTTATCAATCTTATTAAAAAACTTTAATGAGAACAAACAAGCTTATGAAAAATCTTAAGACTTGTGGAAGGATGATAATGTATGAAAATTGGAATACCTAAAGAAATTAAACCCCAAGAAAACAGGGTAGCAATCACACCTGCTGGTGTAAAAGAATTAATCAAAAATAATCACCAAGTATTTGTAGAAAAAAGTGCAGGTATAGGAAGTGGCTTTTGTGATGAAGACTATAAATTGGCAGGCGCCAAAATTATCGATGACGCAGCTGAAGTCTGAAAAAATGATATGATCATAAAAGTTAAAGAACCTCTAAAGTCAGAATATAAATATTTATATGAAGGACAAATTGTTTTTACATACTTACACTTAGCATCAGACAAAGTTTTAACAGAAGAACTTTTAAAAGCAAAAGTTACTTCAATAGCTTATGAAACCATACAAACACCCGATGGTGCAATCCCACTATTAAGACCTATGAGTGAAGTTGCTGGTAGACTTGCTGTAATCAACGGTATGTACTTCATGTTCAAAACTAACGGGGGAAGTGGACTTTTAATGAATGGTACACCCGGAACAGATCGAGCAAAAGTAACAGTTATTGGTGGGGGTGTTGCTGGTAAGGCAGCAGCTAGAATGGCAGCAGCCATTGATTGTGATGTAACAGTAATTGAAAATTGTGAAAGAAAAATAAGAGAACTTCATGATTTATTTGGTAATAAAGTTCAAATACTAAAATCAAATCATTACAACATTGAAAAATCAGTAGTTGTTAGTGATTTGGTAATTTCAACAGTTTTAGTCCCTGGTGCATCGGCTCCAAAACTAGTGACAGAGGACATGGTTAAAAAAATGCAAAAAGATAGCATAATTGTCGATGTAGCTATTGACCAAGGAGGTAGTGTAGAAACAATAGACCATGCAACAACTCATGAAAATCCTACCTTTAGAGTTCATGATGTAATTCATTATTCAGTAGCTAATATGCCTGGGGCTGTTCCTAAAACTAGTACCATAGCATTAACTAATGCTACAATACAATATGTTATTGAAATTGCAAACAATGACATTAAAAAACTTATAAAATCAAATGAGCAAATTAAAAAAGGAATACAAACTATAGAAGGTAAGTTAGTGTTCAAAGGTGTAGCTGATGCTCATGGCATGAGCTTAACAGATATTGATCAAATCTAAAAACTAAATTTAATCGGATAATACATTCTTTATCCGTAATGATTAGAATATTAAATTTATAAAAAATGTGAATGTATTATTTAATAAATAAAAATGTAAGAAGTTTTCTTAAGTTAGAAGTTGTTTTGAATATAAAAAAAAGAACGAAAAGTTCTTTTTTTAAACTCTGCAAAAAAAAAGAAAAAGAACGTAGAGTTTATGAGTCTGCTAAATTTATTTGATGTATGGTACAAAAAATCTTTTTTTGCATAGGAAAATAGAAAAAGTTAATAATCTTTTAAAATACAATTATTAACTAAAAAAAATATTGGAAACTTGAAGTGTTTTATTATTCCAATAACATATTAATTTTAAAATTAATTTTGATGCTTAAAAAAAGTCAGAAAGTTTTCAAAGTTAGTGAAAAACTTAAATTTTGAAATTACAAATTTTATAACTTGAGAAACAAGAAAGAGAATTAAAAAAAGTTTTAAGTGCAACAAAAAAATAATTAATATAGATTAAAAAGGTTTTAGAAAATATACAACTATCGAATTTTCAGAGAGAAAAGCTAAATTAAATCTCAAAAATAAGAAAAACTTGAAACTAAAATTTAAATAATTTATTAAATATATAATGGTGCGGTACTAAAACTCAAACTATACCACATTAAAAGGTCTGCCTACTAAATAAAAAGGCAAGATAAAAAATTTTAAGAAGTCTGCTTGTGTTAACGAAAGTTAGTTAAAGAAAAATGAATTACAAAAGTATAGAGAAATAATATGACAACAAATCGAACAGTGGGTTGCGTGATAAAATTGTACTTAGCAAGGGAAAGAAAGTTTCAAAATGTTAAAAGCTAGAGTCTCTTTCGTTAAATTTAAAGGGTGGAGATGTTCTTTTATGTTTTTCTCTACGAAACTAATAAAGTGATAGTGTAAGAATACTTTATATAAAAAACAAGTTGCCTAAAAAAATCAACTTGTTTTTCCCTTTTTTATAAATTTTGTTTGTCAGTAGATAGTTTTTATGTGTTGCTTTTATTTACACGCTTTTTTTATTTATTGTGTCACCAAATTTGCTGACCATATCTTTATTTTTAATATAATTGATCAAGTAATATATTCAGAAGAATACAAGAACAGAAATAATGAAAACGGCATCTATTATTAGTAGTGAAAGGTATATCTTTTTAGATTTTCAGATCTCGTTGTTAACAAGAAACAAAATTGAAATTATTAAACTTATTAGAAATAAAAAACCTGCTACTCAAAATAATACAAAAGCTAATATAAAGTTTCCATAATTTACTTCTCCTATCACAGAAATTAATATTCATAATAAATTAGAAATGAAACCTATCGCTGACACAATAATCAAGGCACAAGATACCTTCTTAGCAGTTTTATTGAATAACATAATTAATTTGACCCCCATCCAACATCAAATATTACACATCCATAAGTACCTATTCATACACCACTACCATTATCATATGAACTAAAAATAAAGGAGTTAACTACCAAAAATAAACTTAGCAAAGAAACGGCTACAGCAGTACCAGGAAATCACCCAGATATTGCATCTACAACATCTATTACATTTGATGCTGTATCTAATATATGAGCTGCTGTTTGACTTTTTTCATGATCAAAAATTATTTTTCCTCACCCGAATCAGTACCACTTAAATTCAATTGTAATTCTATCTATTCTAGGTTGTGGTTTTGAGTCTAAGTATTTTAAGTTATTTTTGAACTTTATTAAAGAAATATACTCATTACTAAAAGAAAAACTTTTATAAAGTTGTTTTATTTCTTTTGTAAAAATATTATTATTTAAGCTATCAACATTGATTAATATCAAATTATTTTTCACATAGATAGATGCTAAGAAGTTTGCTTTCGCCGCTTCTCTTACTTCGTGATTTAAGGCTTTGAAATAATTATCTAAATAATTATATTTGCTAATATTCTTTTGCTGTTTGATACTATTATTTAAAGTCATATTATTTTTGATTTTATCGTTTAATACAAGGTTATTTGATAAAAGAGATAAAGGAGATGCTATAATGCTTGTTATTCCTACTATGCTCAGCAATTTTTTCATTGTTACCTCCTATAACGTGTAAAGCTGTTTCGTGCTTTACAACGGGATAATTTTAAGAGAATCAAATAAAATAGCAACATATTTATTAACTCTGAATTTAAATTTCACACTTTCTTAAGTTGAAGCAGCAAAGGTATTTAAAAAACATTTTTAGTGTTAATTTATTGTCAAATGCACGCAATTCATTAACATCCAACTTTTTGGTAGCGAGTAAGTATCAAAGAAAAAAACAAGGCTAGAAGCTTTTATTTTTTTTAATAAGTACCACTTGCAAAAACTAAAGGCCTTTTAGCAAATTAATTTTTGTAGCATTAAATAATTATACGACAAAACGACAAAACCACAAATCCTATCGTGATGTTTACATAAATTTAAGAATAAAAGTGAAACAATTGTCTTTTAGAAATAAAAACAAAGTCGTGCAAGTTAAAAAAAGAAGGAGCTTTAAAATTTGGAATGCAACGGTAACGAAAAAAAAGTTTGAGAACTATTATAAAAACTGGGAAGGATAATAAAAAGCAAATAATTATTCCGTAGAAAATTTTTTAAATAAAGTTTCTTACTAGGTGTAAATATAGCATATAAAATGAAAAGAGTTATTTAGTATTAAAAAAATAAAGGCACCTAATATTTCACGCTGCCTGAATAATTTAAAAATATTTATTAAAATCTTAATATTTGTATTCTTAAACTTTAGGTATAAATAAACTTAATATTTCTTAAAGCGCTTATCATTAATGGAGAAGGAACTCAAAAAACTTTTTAGTACTCTAATTTAATTTTATTTGAGAAAATATATAACTTGTATAAAGTCACTCTAAGTAAATTACTTTTAGGAGAGGCAAGATTAGTTTTAATAAAGTTATACTAAGGTTGGTACGATTAATTTTAATGGTCTCGTATTTATTGTTTAAATTATTCCTTTATACTTTTAATAAAGACAACAAAATAAAATGATATTATCTTATGAGTACAAATCTCGAAAATTATTATAGTAAACTAAAAGTAACAATTAACACTCCTTAAGTAGTGTTAACATCTTATTTTGTTAGTTTAGAGATGAAATTTGAGTTTATATGAGATTCTAATTTTACAATGTTTTTAAAGATATTTTAATATCTTGTAAGAACAATAACGTCTATAATTTGTAAAAGTAGTAATTAAACAAAAAAGAAGGTATAATTATACCAATCATAAAGCTAGTCTTTATTAAGATAACAGGAGTTGATGTTATGAAGAGACACGATAAACTGAGAAATTTACACGAAGCACTTTTTGCATTGGACAAAGAAGTTAAAAATGTTTGTAAAGGTGTTGAACAAAGGTTGAGAACTTTACCAAAGTATAGAGATACTTATGAAAGAATATTGACAGAAGTAGAGTTTGAACGTAAAAATGAAATGTATGGTAGATCAACAATTTATGACTTTGAAAGAATGAGAATAAATTTGGAACAGGATGCAGGTAATGTCATTTATGAAGCTATCAATGTAATTGGTAACGACGAATTCATCAATAGAAAGCAAAACGTTATCTTTGCTTTTTGATTTTTAGGTCAATTTGACGTTTACGCGCTTGATCTTTCTCACGAAGATTAATATTGATAAATACAATAAAGTTGTATTTTTTTTATGCTAAAATCACAATAATGTTTAGGAGCGGTATTATGGAACCATGAACACTGATATGAAGTTTATTGAGTAAGATATTATATACAATTGGTGGTATCACTATTTTGATACTTATTTTGATACTTATTATAAGACTTGTGAAACTTAATTCTTTAAGTTTTAAACCCACTGCCTTTCAAAAAGGAGAGTTAATCAAGAAAAAAATGTTCAAAACAAAAGATTTATACGAGCTTGCTTGATATGGAGATATTGATCCAGAGAGTGAATACATATTGATTGGCGTACATGACTTAAATAGAAATCGCAAAGATTTTGAGCGCTTAAGTAACTATTTTGCTCAAAAGAATAACTTAATATCTGTTGTAAGTTTTGATCAAAGAAATTGTGGTGATAACAAAGATTTTTTTGGTTACCATCCAGGAGTACTAATATCAGATTTAAATGAAATAGTGGATTCTCTTAGTGAGAGTTACAAAAGTAAGAAAATTATCATACTTGCAGAGGGAATATCTTTTGCGAGTTGTCTATATTTATCAAAAAATAAGAATGTGCATAAAATAATTTCAAGTTCATTGAGATTGAATATAGCATATAATAAGGAACCAGGCTATAATTTTAAATTATTTATGGGAACACTATTTAATATGAACACCTTTTTAAAAGAACATATCAATGGTTTAGATTTAGTTGATGATATTAGTTATGCAAAAAGTTTAGAAAAACAAAACTTAGAAAAAGGTAGATACTCAGTTCGAAGTTTATTTCTTATGAATAAAGTTAACAACAATATTAAAAGACACATCAACAACTCAAATAATAAAGTGACTTTAATACAACCTACAAATGATTATTATTCTGATGCAAAAAGGACAGCAAAACTTTTAAGTGCATTGGATGAAAACTCTTATGAATTAATTTTGCTTAAAAATTACAAACACTATACATTAAATCACAAACATTCAGAAGAGGTCTTTGAAAAAATCGAAAATGCAATAAAGAAAAGTGATTAAAAACTTCACAATTAAACATTACAGTATAAGATATTAGATTAGCAACGAAACAAATTTTATTAACAACTTTATTATTACAATAAAAAACAAGAACTATGAATTAATTACTCATCTTTACATAGATATAAAAAAATCATACAGCTATTTCAAAGAAGTAGATATTTTTATGTTTCAGTTATTTGCCTAAAAGTTCAATGCTGTAACTACAAAATGAAAAAAACTTCAATATCTATTGAAAATACGGTAAAATAAAAAAGTAATGTTCAATGGGCGTTGAACTATATATTTAAAGGGGCTATCAAAATGGAAAGATTAAAGTTTGAAAACTCTCGAAATTATAAAGGTATTGTCGAGAGTGTATTTGTGTCTGATGGTGAAGTTGTCAAGGTTGGCCAACTTCTAGCTAAAATTTCAACACAAGTTGAAAGTTTTGAAATTACTTCACCAATTGAGGGTATTGTTAAAAATGTTTATGTTATTGAATCATTAATTGTGACTAATGGAGACATTATTTTTGATATTGTAAGTAGTTCTGAACAAACAATGGAGCCAACTCTTGATTTCACTAGCGGCACTGAAATTTTCAATGCTGATGATATACAAATTGGTATGGAAACAAAAAATATTTTTCCTACAGATAAATTTATGAGTGAAAATGAGAACTTCAAAAAAAGTGATGAATTTTTAAAAGCAAACTTTGATTCAAATGTAGAAGAAACTTCAAGAGATTTTGAAAACGCGGAAAACAAAACCGTCGAAAGTGAAGACATGCACACATTTAAAAATGAGTTTTTGAATAAATACGACGAAAGCATTAATGAAAGAGTGGACTCAATGAATTCAAATGTCGAGCCCCTAACTATAAGTGATTCAATAACAGAAGAACTATCGCTTTGAGAATTGAATGAGAAAAAACATGAAAGCAGCTTCACAGATGAATTCAATAAAAATTTAGAAAACAATCAAACAAGGAAAGACAAAAATGATAACGTCTCGATTAAAGATCTTGAATTAAATAATCAGAGTGTTTCACATGTAAATGAAGAAGAACTATTGTCACAAATAGCTCACGAAATAAAAAGATTGAACAAAGCCTTAGAAGAAAAAGAGAGTGATTCAAACAAAAAAACGAGCCATGTAATAACTGTAGACGAATCACAAAGTAATTATCTAGTAGATCGTGATGAAAAAGATAGAAAAAATGAGTTCTTAAATAAAAAACTTGAAGACTTGATGCTATCGGATAAAAACTCTATGGAAAAACTAGAAAGTCTAATCAGCAACAATGACCTTTTGAGTGAAGAAGTACGATTACTGAAGTTGGAAAACGAAAAACTAAATGAAAAACTACAACTTATAGAGAAAAGTTTTAGTTTAAGTTCAAAAAATAACGAAACTACAAAAAAATTCAAAATGAGTTTTGAAGTTGATATTACAGCATTAATGACTATATATACATTAATGCAAGAACCTTATTTAAAAAAAGGAATTGAACTTTCTTTATGTACTTTTTATTTAAAAGCATTCAATATGGTTTCAGAAAAATTTAATTTATTAGATGTCAATAAAAATACAATATCACTTGGTACAATAGACGAAAAAGGATTAAATTTTAACAACTTAGCTTTTGACTCTAAAATACCTTTAGATACTTTGGCAAACTTAATGAGTGGAAAAGCTTCTCAATCAAATGACTCAAAACTAGTTATGTTTGAACTTTCTAATCATTCAGCAGAATACGTTAATTTAAATTTAGAAAACCCTTCAGACATTTTATTAGTAGTGGGTGAACCAAGGTCAAAAGTGAAAGAAGATATGATACTTTCAAACATTGTAACAGTTTCATTTGAATTTGATTTAGATATTCTAACAAGCAGTGTTGCACCAAATTTTGCTAAAGAGTTTAATTATATAATTGGAAATCCTGGATTTATAATTTAAAATTCCCTTTTAATAAAAGGGAATTTTTTATTTTAAAGTTGCTACCATTTTTTTAAGTTCAAGACATTTATTATATGAATATCTAAAAAGTAGAATTCCTTGAAGGAAGTCATAAAAAAATACTTTGATAGTTTTTTTCTTATAAAAGTTTCTAAAATAATGGTGTGGTTCTAAGTCATTTCAAACGTTTATCGCTACAAATTATTAAAAAAGATATTCAATATTCTTAATTATGACCATATAGAATAGTAAGAACAATTACAATAATTGCTATAGTTCAAAATATTAAGAATGAAAGTAAAACTACTAATTTACTTCATGAAAAAAATTTGTGCATTACTTTATCAAAGAATCTAAAAACTCCTCATATGATAAATGGTAATGCCAAAAACGAACCCGCCAACACTGACCCAACTAAAATACTCATATTTACCCCTCATTTAATATATTTTACAACTAAAATTGAAAGGTATTATCACAATGCAAAAAGAATTTTTATTTTCCTTATCAACTAACGCATTTCAGGTTGAAGGAGGTCGAAGCCTGCATGGCCGTACCGACTCTATCTGAGATTGATTTACAAAAACGAATTATCACATACCACCGACCGGAAGTACTAAAAGAGAGATCAACTCCATAGAAATTAGTAGTGACCTTTATCATAAATACAAAAGCGACGTTAAAATAATGAAAAATCTTGGTATTAACTCACTGATTTATTGCCTTGACTGGACACGTTTATTTCCCAAAGATGAAAACTTTGTGAATCCTATGGGAGTACAATTCTATGATAATTTTTTTAAAGAGTTATGTGAAAACGGCATTAAACCAATACCAATACTATTCCACTGAGACACACCCTTATGACTTGAAATTAAAGGTGGCTGATGTGAAAAGTATGTTTTAGATGCTTTTCGTAATTATTGTGCAGCAGTGTTTAAGTACTTGGGTAAGTATTCTGACATTTGATTTGTTAATGATGAGAACAAGACATTTATGTTGGATGGTTACCTAGGAGAAGCTATTCCACCAGGTTATAAAAGCGTACATAAGTTTGCTACTGCACTTCATAATTTAGTAGTTGGGGCTGCCATCGCTAAAGAAGAATTTCAAAAAGCAAAAGATTTAGGGTATGTAAGTAAGGAAGCTATTATTGGTATCGATGATGATTGGTCACCTCCAATAGTTTTCGACAATAGTGAAGAAAACAAAGAAGATTTAATCAAAAACTATAATATTTGGATGCGAGATCTTTGGATTCAACCTAATTTGCTTGGGATATATCCAAACGAGTTCCTAGATTTTTTAAAAATTAATAATATTAACGCTAATATTGTTGATGGTGAGTTAGACTATATAAAAAAATACACCTTAGACTTCATAGGATGGAATTTTTATAGGCCTTACTTTATTGCTGATAGTAAAAAAGAAGTAAATCCAAAGTTAATATATAATAAACCTCTCAAGTTACCTTTCGGTGAATTTCAAATAGTACTCCCAAGGTCGCATAAAAAATATACTAAATGGCTTTGGCCGATTGCACCAGAATATTTAGAAATAGGGTTAAAAGCATATAAAGAAAAATATGATTTACCAATTATGATAGTAGAGAATGGTTTTGGTGATTTTGATCTTAAATCTAACGAAATGATTCTGGATTATGATAGATTAGAATATTTGCAACCAGTATTAGAATCTGTTAGTAGATGTAGAGAATTAGATCTAAATCTGTTTGGTTATTCCTTATGAACTTATTGCGATATATTTTCTCCAAGTGCAGGTTATCGAAAGGATTATGGGATTATATCTGTTGACTTTAATTCTCCTATTAAAGAAAGAAAACCAAAATTAAGCTATTGTTGATACAAACAGGTAATTGAATCAAATGGAGTTAATACTTCAATTGATAAAACTAAATTAGAAAGGGATTTAAAAAATATTTTAAGAGATTGAAATATTTTGTGGAAGTAGATGTGATTAAACAATTTAAAATAAATAATGAAGAAGAAGCACAGCAACTTGATAAAGACTATAATGATTTTTTAGATAATATAAATAAGAAAAAATATATGTCAGTGCTGGAAGAGCGTAAACGTTTGAATAAAATTAACATTGTGTCAAAAATTAAAAGACCCCTATGTGAAGTGTTCAATGCTTTTTTGGTGATATCTTTAGAAGATATGAACCCCAATTTATCAATTGACGATCTTGAAGAGGGATATTGATACAAGTCAAGTAAAAAAAATAACAATGTTAAGTTCAAGTTGAATAAATTTATTCCTAACAAAGAGATTCAACTTACTTGAATAGCAAATAATCAAGTATTTATAAAAACTGTCACATTTTATTCATTAAGAGATGATAGCTTTACTAAAATAAGATATTCAGATTACGTTAAAGGAGATACTTCTATTATGGGTTTTTTTGAGCGTCATATTTTATCGGTTTATGTTAAGAGACAAAAACTAGCTTTTCATATTCAAATATTAAAAACTAAATTAAAGTTAAATATGGTATCAGAAGAAAACAAATATAAGGTTTTAAAAAAGATTGAGAGGTTATTGAGCTTTTCAAAAAGCCTAAGTTAATGAATGAAAAAAATAAAATTCTCAAAAGACTTTTGGTTTGGAGCTGCTACAAGTGGTCCTCAAACAGAAGGTGATTATAACAAAAGCAATCCAAATATATTTGATGACTGATACAAAAAAGATCATTCTGCATTTTGAAATGGTTTGGGACCCGATAAAACTTGTGACACATATAATAAATATGCAGAAGATATACAATTGATGAAATTTATTGGCTTAAATAGTTTCAGGACCTCTATTCAATGAACAAGACTTATTAAAAATTTTGAAACTATGGAAGTTGATGAAGATGGCTTGATGTTTTATACAAATTATTTTGAAAGTATAAAAAAAGCAAATATTATACTTGTTGTAAATTTATTTCACTTTGATATGCCTGTGAGTCTTGCAAAATTAGGGGGTTTTGAGAATCGAGAAGTTATATATAAGTTTTCCGAATATGCAAAAATATGTTTTCAAAAGTTTGGAAATTTAGTAGATTACTTCACAACTTTTAACGAACCTGTTGCAGCAGCAGAAAACCAATATTTATACGGTTTCCAACCACCTTTTGTAAAAGATTTTAAACGTTTTATAGCGGTTTCTAATAATACTATGCTAGCTCATTCATTAGCGGTGCAAGAATTTAGAAATATATTTGGTACTAAATCAAACAAACAAATCGGAATAATTTTAAATTTAACTCCATCTTACCCAAAAAACTTAGCGATAAGAAATATAAAAGCATCTAGGTTGCGTGATTTAATTTTTAACAAGTTTTTTCTGGACGCTGTGATAAAAGGTAAGTACCCTATAAAGCTTATCAAGTTCTTAACTAAAGAAAAATTGATGTTTCCTGTTCATGGAGATGATGCAAACATATTGGAAAATGGAAAGATTGATTATTTAGGTGTAAATTATTATCAACCATCTAGAATAAAAAAATCCTGTTCGATTAACAACACACCACCTTGAAATTGATTTGAAACATACAGATGAAGCAAAGGACGCTTCAACCCCTATAGAGGGTGGGAGATCCACCCTAAAACCATTTATAAAATTGGTATCCTAATTAAAAAACGTTATACAAATATAAAGTGATATATCTCTGAAAATGGTTTGGGTGTTGAATCAGAACATAGATTTAAAGAATCATCTGGTGTAATTAACGACTCTTATAGAATTGATTTTATAAAAGAACATTTATACTGACTAAATAAAGCCATCAATAAAAACTCGAACTGTTTTGGTTATCATGTTTGAACATTCATAGATTGTTGAAGTTGAGCAAATTCTTTTAAAAATAGGTATGGACTAGTAGAACTTGATTTAGAAAAAGGGATAAGAAATATTAAATACTCTGCGTTATGGTATAAAACACTATGTTCAACCAAAGAATTAACTATAAAATCAATTAAAAAAAGTAAATAAGAAGCACTCCTATACCTCGTGGGAGTTTTTTTCAGTTTTTAATATTTTTTCCATTTTAGAACTTCAAAAATGGAAAAAGATTATAATAATTTTAAAGGAGGCAAATGGAATGAAAAAAATATTATTAGTTTGCTCGGCTGGTATGTCTACCAGCATGCTTGTAAAGAAAATGCAAATGTATGCAGCTTCTAAAAAATTGGATTATGAAATAGTTGCCAAAGGTATTGCCGAAGCTAAACCAGAACTGAATTTGTATGATGCCATAATGGTTGGACCACAAATTAGTTACGCCCTTGAAGATATCATAAACATGACTAACAATGTTCCGGTTGAGTTGATACCAACCCAAGTTTATGCAATGGCTAAAGGCGAAGAAGCAATGAAACAAGCTGAAAAAATGATGGGTGAATAGTTAAACACTTATATCAATTTTATTAATTATTAAATTTGTCTAGAAAGAAGGTTTTTATTATGTCGAATAATAAATTTAGTCCTGATAACAAGACACGATCTAGTAAAAGTAATGGTTTTAAACCATGATTTAAAACCAAATTTATACCAAAAGTGGCAAAAATAGGTAATCAAAGACATTTGGCTGCCATTCGTGACTCTTTTGGTACAATGATTCCACTTATTATTGCTGGATCAATAGGTGTATTGGTAAATGCAATAGTGTTTGGTGGTGCTGGATCAGGATATGTGTCGTTATTAGGTTTATTTGCAAAAGCAAGTCACCCTGAGTTAACGTGGGATGGTATCTCTAAACTCTTGGGTGACACAACAAATGGTTGAGGACAAACTTCAAAGATTTGTGGGCTGGCCTTTGGTCATATGAATACAGTAACTGTTGGAATGATGTCAATTTATTTTTCATTCTTATTTGGTTATTATATATCACTAAGTAGAGGATTTCAGCAACCAATAATTGCTGGATTAGTATCAACTGCTTCATTTATGTTGGCTGGATTAGGAGAAATTGCATTCTTCATGGATGCAAAAGGTTTGATTGGCGCTATTCTATTTGGAATTATCGCAACCGAAGCTTTTGTATATCTTTCATCATTAAGAGCACTTAATATTAAAATGCCAGATGGCGTTCCTCCAGCAGTTGGAAAGTCTTTCGCAGTATTTTTACCAGCTGTAATCACATTGGCTGGAATAGGGGTATTAAATATTTTTGTGTTAGCACCAGCGATAATAACTGGTAATCTAACCGTGACAGGTAATAATCAAGCTCAAATTGCAACAAATCTTCAGGAAGTTGAAGGTTTACTGGATAAAGTTAGGGGATTAACAAATACTCAAATTGCTGAGTTATTGAAAGTAGATGCAGATTCACCCTGAATTAAAGATATGTTTAACAACTTAACAACTGAGAAGTTCAGTCAGTGATACAATAGTCAAGGAAATGATATTAAGTCATTGGTTGCAGCTTTATTTCTAAATCAAGGTCAAAATGTAAGTTTAGGTGACTTTCATCATTTAAATGCCGATAATATCTTAAACTTTGGATTAGATGCAAATGGTAAAATAGCTGCCCTTACTGGGTCTTATGTTTCTACAAAACTAGGTCCTACACAGTTTGGTTTGAATGCTGCAATTTATCAATTCTTTACTTCTTGATTTATTGGATTCGCTACAGGTAGTGGTGGATTAGGTCTTGCAATAGTATTCGTATTCTTTGTTGGATTCTTCTGATTCTTTGGAGTTCATGGATCAAATCTAATGGCCGGTGTATTTGAACCTATATTTTGGATGGTTCTTGGAATAAATACATCATTAGTTAATGGATTAGGTTATGATGTCGCTGCTGCAACAGGATCAATGGGTGTTTTCACTAAACCATTTTTCGATTCATATATGTATGTTGGGGGTAGTGGTGCTACTCTTGGATTATTAATAATGACGTTTGGATTCTCTAAACGACGCGAATTAAAAGAAGTTGCTAAATATGCAACACCAGCAGGGGTTTTTCAAATAAATGAGCCAGTTATTTTTGGTTATCCAATAGTTTTAAATGTTGTGTACATTGTTCCATTTATTTTTGCCCCTATACTTAATTTATTTATAGGTTGAATATTTTCACCAGCTGTTCTGGGGTTTGTAAAATATTCTTATGTAGCTGCTCCCTGAACAGCTCCATGATTTGTAAGCGCCATAATTACTTCATTAGATGGAAAAGCAATTATTCCAGCAATGATTTGCTTTGGTGTGGATTTATTGTTTTATTTACCGTTCATATTATTAGACAATAAGTTATATTTCAAAAAATTAAAAGCTAATAACCCTGAAAAATATGAACTAGAGAAAAAATATTATTCTGATAAAGTATATCGTTATGAAGTTGACACAGAATCTAAAGTTAAATATTTAGAAGAAAAATCTGAACTGATGTTAATGGATGCTGAGTCACAAATTACTTTTTGAAGTAGAAGAATGACAAATAAAGAAAAACTTGAAAAACGTAAAGTAGAACTAATGAAAAAAGCACAAGTTAAACATGATAAATACATTGAACAATCTAAAAAAGTAGCTAAAGCTAGAAGCGAAAAACTTATGGCTTTAAGAAATAAAAAAAGATAATTAACTTAGATTATTTAAAAGTTCTACCTTTGGGGTAGAACTTTTAAATAACAACATACAATGATAATACAATTATTAGAATTATTAACAATGAGGTTACCATTGCACCAATTAAATATATCTTCAACTTATTTTTGACAAAGTGATGAAAAAATCTCTCTAGTAATTCGATAACTATATATATAATAAAATAAATAATCAATGGTACAAAGCTAAAGTAAGCTACACTTGAAAAATGCATTGTCTATCTCCCTTTGGTAAATCAAGTACATTATAACAAGATATTAATATAGAATAACTTTATAGGAGAAAAATATGAAAGATTTGAATTTTGAACAAGTATCATTCACTATTATCGCACACGCTGGTGAAGCCAAGGGAAAAGCTATGGCAGCAATAAAGTGTGCTAAAGAAGGTAATTATAAAAAAGCACAAGAGTTAATCGTAGAATCTGAAAAATCCCTAGCCATTGCCAGTCATACACATATGGATATAATCTCAGCCGAAGCATCAGGGGAAAAGATAACTATACCAGTTTTATTTATGCATGCTGAAGATCAGCTTTTAACCACTGAGACTGTTATACTTTTGTCTAAAGAAATAATTGAGATTCACGAAAAAATAAATAAATAATTAAAGGATGGAGAATATATTATGATAAAAGCATTATGTATAGATATCGGGGCTACCTCTGCTAAATGTGCACTTTTTGAAGATAACAAAACCTTATTTAGATTTTTTGTAGATACCACGAATAATAAAGATATAGTTAAAAGAATACACGAAAAGTTTAATAAAAAGTGTGAGGAATCTAACATAAAAGCCGATGACCTATCATTCATAGGGATTGCCTGCGCTGGATTAGTTGATTCCACAAATGGTATAGTTGTATTAGCTTCTAATTTAGGATGGAAAGATTATCCGCTCTTAGAGACCACTAAAAAATTATTCAAAAGTAATAAAGTTTTTATACTCAATGATGCAAAAGCTGCCACTTATGGAGAATGAAAGTTGGGTTTAAAGGGTAAAAAGAGTTCAATGGCTCTTTATTGTATCGGAACAGGTATTGGTGGTGGTGCTATATTTGATAATAAATTAGTAATGGGAGATAGCTCTGGACTACCTAGTGAACCCGGTCATGGTGGTGGGTATCAAAATACAATCAAATGTGCTTGTGGTCTAGAAGGGTGTATTGATCCAATTAGTTCAGCTACTTGAATTGAGAAACAATTAAATTTGGTTGGTAGTAAATCGACAGGAAAACTTGGTGAGTTATATAAATTAAACAATAACTTACATATAATTGATATCGTAGATTTATTCAAGGAAAAAGACAAGGAAGTAATTAGTATATTTGAAGAAGCTGTGGAACCATTGGCTAAATCAATGTCTACACTAATTCATTTCTTGGACTTTGAAACTTTTGTAATTGCTGGTGGACCATCGAATTTAGGACAACCACTTTTAGATATTATTAAAAATCAACTTAAACGCTTTACACTTCCCAACTTTTTAAATAAGTTGGATTTGCGAACTGCTAGCCTAACTAATTGATCAGGAACTTATGGTGTCTATGAGTACGGAAAAGATAACTATAAAGATTAAAAACAATATTATTAAATTGCAATTAATTCTAAAAGCACTTATTAATGAGTGTTTTTTTTGTTAAAATTACAATATTATTGAGGTATTGTATGAGAATAAATGAAATTAAGTCTGAAACTAAGAATTTAGTTTTGATAGCAAGAGTTGAAAAAGTAATATTATCAACAGGTAACAACGGTTCAAATTATCTAGTAGTTTATTTAGTAGATAAGACAGGAAGGGTTGAAGCAAGGCTTTGAAATTGTGATGACGCAGATTATGAAACTATCAAAGCAGATAGTGTTATAAAAATTGAGGCAGTTGTAAACGTTTATCGACAACAAATTCAGTTAAAAATAAATACATATGAAGTTTTGAAAGAAGAAGATTTTCATAAGTATGATATTACTGAGGAAACTTTTTCTATATCAGCTCCTATAAATGTCGAGATGAATTTTAAAGTCTTGATGGAATTTTTAGAAAAGTTAACCAATGAAACATATAAAAAAATAACCATGTCAATTATTAAAGAATATGAAGATGAATTTAAAACATATCCTGCAGCAACTTCTATACACCATAATGTAGTTGGTGGCTTATTTTGACACAGTTTTTCACTTTTAATGGCAGCCAAAGGATTGAAAGAAGTGTATCGTTATGCTGAAATTGATTGAGAACTAGTTTACTGTGGAACATTGCTACATGATATCGGTAAAGTAGTCGAAATGAAAGGTAAAAGAGCAGCAGAGTATACTGATGAAGGTAAATTACTTGGTCATATCTCTATTGGTAATACCTTCATATCATTGAAAGAAAAGGAACTAAATATTGATCCCAAATTTCATAATGAAATTGTTAAATTACAACATGTAATTTTATCAAGTCACGGTAAGAATGAATTTGGTTCTCCTGTTGAACCAGTTTTGATAGAAGGTATTATAATTTCATCATTGGACGCACTTGATGCTAGAATTTACAAAGTTAACGAAGAGCTTATGAAAGTAGAAAATTCAGGTTGATCTTCAAGAATAATGACAGAGGATGGAAGAAGTTTTTTAAGACATTATAAAAAATAAAAACACTTTACTTAGGAAAACTAGTAAAGTGTTTTTATTATTCTTTTAATGCTTTATATATTTCACTAATTGCCGACATTTTTGATTCGTCCTTATTTATTTGGAACAATAATCCTTCACCTTTTTGATACTTCGGAACTATATGTTCATGATAATGAAACACCGACTGATAAGCATCACTTCCCTGATTAGAAACATAATTGAAACCAATAGGTTTCATAGGCAATTTCTTAGTTAATAATTCAGCAACTTGTTTTTTGGCAATTGCAACTTCCTTTAAAAACAAGTCATCAGTTTCTTGCAGGTTATTGGAATGATTTTTAGGAATAACCAAGGAGTGTCCATCTGTATTCGGAAACATATCCAAAAATGCCAATACAAACTCGTTTTCATAAATAATATTACTTTCTATTTCTTTGTTTGATATTTTACAAAATATACAATCTTTCATCTTATTTACCTCTAATCTAATTGTACAAAAAATATAAAAAAAAACTATTTAAAATAGTTTTAATGAATATAATTCTCTAAGTATACATTATGTTAAAAAAAACATAAAATTATACAAGGAGAATTTTTTAAATGGCTAATTTAAAAGGAAACAAATCAAACATCCTAAATTTTGAGACTAAAAAAGAGTTGATTATCAAGCATTTTGATCAAAATTTATCTTATAAAGACCTATCAAAAATGTACAATATTTCATATTCAACAGTTAGAAGAATGTGTGTAGATTGAGAAGTTTTTGGTGATGAATCGCTTATTTCAAAAACTGGAAAACACAATAAGCACAACGGAAAGATTAGAATCAATTCAAAAGATCCAAAAGATAAGAAAATTGCAGAACTTAATAAAAAATTGAAATGATTAGAAATGGAGAATGAGGTTTTAAAAAAGTTCAATGAACTGATGGAGAATTCAGAAAAAAAATTATAAAGTATTACAAAACTATAGATAAATATAATAACAAATACACGGTTCTTTCTTTATGTAAATTATTTAATGTCACAAGAGCGAGTTATTATCGCTGATGTGGTAAAAATAAACCGGATTATGAAATAAAAATAGATATGGACTTAGCATATAAAATAAAAAATATATTCATGATAAACAATGGCATTTATGGTGCACCCAGAATAAAAATAATTTTAAATAATCAAGGCATAGTAGTAAGTCAATCTAAAGTTGCAAGAATAATGAAATTATTTAATTTATATTCAGTTATAAGAATAAAAAAGATGTATAGAAAACCGAAAGAAGTCAAAAAAATAACTTATGGTCCTAATCATGTTAATAGAAATTGATCTTTGTATTCAAAAAATGAGCTTTGAGTTACAGATATTACATATATACCTTTCAATAAAAAATTTGCATATTTAAGTGTTTTGAAAGACGCAAACACTGGATTCATAGTAGGTCATGAGGTATCTTTAAAAAATGACATAGATATTTACAGAAAAACACTTGAGAAAGCTTCGCTTCATAGACAAGATCTATCTAAGAAACTTATTATCCATTCTGATAACGGAAATCAATATACATCTATATTTGCAAAGCGTTATGCTAAAAAAAATAATATTATAATATCATTATCTAGACCAGGTAATTCTATTGATAATGGGATGTGTGAAACCTTTTTTTCATCATTAAAAGAAGAGTGAAAAATAAAACTAAAGCAGGATGAGTTTCTCAAGTTGAAATTAGCAATCGACAATTATATAGAATTTTACAATTATGAAAGAATAATGATTAAACACAAGAGCCCTCCAGCATATGCTTATTTAGATTTCAAATTATGAAAAAAAATACTTCAAACTTGGTTGAAGTATTCTTATAAAAAACATTTTGTATACTTGACAAAATATATTTAAAAATAGTTTTAATCGTCTTTATCTTTATCATTTCTTATGTATTTACCAATTTGATCATATAAACCAGCAAAGTAAATTTCTTTTGCGTTAAGATATTTTGAGTATAAAGTTGTTTTAGCTAAATCTGCTGTTCCTGTATCTTGTGATACTAGGTATTTAATTTGATTTAAAATTGTTGACTGTTGGTCATTTAAATCTTGCACGTCTTTTGAGTGTAATTTTTTATTATTCTCTTGATTTCAAACATCTTTATATCTTGAATTGTTTATCAATGATGGACCAAACTCGATTGCTTTACCTTTACCATCTGCATCCTTAATTTCGTATACTTTACCGCTGCTATCATTTTCTTTACTTCCACCAAGCAGCTCAATCATGTATAGAGGAAGTACAATTACAACTTCTGCTATGTTAGAGTTCTTTGCGTCTACAAAATAAGGTGTTAGGTTATCAAATAATATCCCTGGTTTCTTAGCTTCTTTAACTTTATCTTCATATTTAGCTCCAGCAATAGGACTTGTTCCTAATGATGTACCATTTTCATATAAAGTGAACCCTTTGAAACCTTGTAATCCAAAGAAAGAATCGTAAGCATTTGTATTGTCTCCATTATAAACTGGCAATTTTTCTTTTTGATCTTCAAATGCACTAAAGAGCTTTTTAATGCTTTCACCGCTTTTCAACTCTCCATTTGCTTGATTTATTTCTTTAATACCTTCTACGATTTTTTTGATAGCATTATTATTTTTGTTCTCTGTATTGTCAAACTTCAGTGATCAAACCATTCTAACGTTCGTAGTTCAATCTGTAGTTGTTGAGCTATTTCAAGATTGTGTTTTTGAGAAAATAGGAGACCCAGTATTGATATAAGGGGAACTTCCTTCTTTTGCAGCCGACACTGTGAACATATCTGCTTCCATGAAAGACATAGTTAATAAGTTTTCAATAATTCCTGATAATAATTTATTTTTGAAGTAATCTTGAAAACGTAATTTTAAAGCTGTTTTAGACGAAATATTTATTTTTGTTGATTTGCCATCGTTTGGCACAACGAAAAACGGTGATTCTTTTTTATTAGCGTATTCTTGAGTTAATTGTTCAAGAGTAGGTAAATTATTTGATCCACCTTTACCATCTTCATTGAATACTTGTCATCTCTTATCGTTTATTTCGATGTAACTACCAACGGGAACAGTTCTTTCGTTATCGGTTTTGTATTCTTTTATTTTAGTTTCTTGGATTACATTCAAGTTATATAAAGATTTCAATAATGAATTATCTAATCTTTTACCACTAGCTATTGATTTTGTGTACTCTGTGAATAATAAGTCTTCTGCGATAGAACCAGCGTTATTTAAATATGAATCGATGTAAGACTTTGGTATAGAATCCTTACTTTCACCACTAGCGTAGTCATATTTTTTTAAACCTAATTTATCTAAATTATAATTTGTAGATTCATAACCATATTGTTGACCTATTAATTCGTCTATTATACTTACAACAACCTTTGTAATATCTTCATCTGAAAACATATCTCCAAAGTCTAAACTAGCCATATCCGAACCTTTTAATTTTGCGATTAGTTGTTTAGCCAATTCTCTATTTAGTTTCGGAGTTTTAATTCGTTCTTTATTACATGCGACTACAACTCCAGAAGTAGAGGTGAATAAAGAAATAGCACCTAAGATTCCTAACAATTTCTTCATTATTTTATACCTCCGTTATTTTTTTTGTAATTGTAAGCTATTGAGTTTAAATCGTAAATACTTAGTGAATAGTCAAATGCGTTAGTTTTAAAAGTTTGAACACTTTGAGCACCATTTTTGTCTACTGCGTGTCATCAAACTTTATTTATTTCCTCTGCTAATTTATCGGAGTTGAATATATCATTTTTTACTATTTCTTTTGGATAACCAATATTTGTTTTTGTGTCTAATTCTTCGATCATTTTTTTGTATGCGTCAACAAAAACTCAAGAAGGGTTGTTTGTAACAACAATTTTCATAGATTTTATTGCTCCAATTGTTCAATCACCGATTTTTTTAGCAATAGCTTGAGCTTTTTCGTTACTTCCATCAGGTCCAAATATAACAAATTGTTCTATGAAAGATTTGTCTTCTGTTAGCTTATCTTCTTGTTTGCTAGTCATTGTTTGGAAATAGTCATAAACCATAGTTACTCAATAAAATTCTTTTTCTGATGAGCTTGAAATTGTTGCTCAAGCTTTAACTTCTGCCATTATGTCAAATCCAACCGGTGATCCTTTAACACCTTTTAACAAGGAGTTATTAACTAAGAATTTTAGATATGGATTAGTAACTGTTGAGTTTAACTTATCAAAATATCTATCTTCACCTGTTTTTCTTCAAAAATCATAAATTTTTTCTTGAGTTGTTAATTTATTAAACTCTTTGAAATCATTAAGACTCTTTTGAGTTTCTTTATCAATACCATTTTTTGTATCGTCTATTATTTTTTTAGCATCTTTTTCTTTAGTTGTTGTAGATGCTTCTAATTCCTTAAATCCATCTATTGAAACTATATGAATACCAGAAGAATCTATGTATACTAACTTATCTTTATCTTCATCACTAAGCTTTCTATAAAGGTTATTTGATGCCTTATCGAAGCTTCCAGTTCTGTTTAAAGCTGTTATCAATTTACCAAAGTCCTCTTTTTTATATTCTTTCTCAATATCGGTTTTTGTTGTTCACTCAGGGACTTTCACTTTATCATTTTCATCTGCTCTAGTAACATCAGTTTTATATCTTTCACCTAAAATATAATCATATACAATTGAACTCAATGTTGGTGTGAAGTCAGTTGTATTTGTCAGTGTCAATAAATTATCATAATGTTTAACTGTAGCTTTAGAATGTGTTGTTGAACCTTTTGCCATAATTTCACTTCAAGATGTTTTATCAGTAATTATTTGTTTTAAAAGTGTTCAAGTTTGTTTAGAATTAACTTCATTATCTCCTTCAAAATCTGATGGTAATATACCGTCATCGAAAGTTTTATTATCAGAAAAAGCAATAGTTATTTCACTAATAGCTATTGGGGCTTTGGCATTGTAATATTTGTTTAAAAAGAATTGTTGTGAATTACTCAACATACCCGCTCTAGTATCAGCTCCACCTGTAACTAATTCATTTAAATCGGTTGGAACATCATATTTTATATTACTTTCTTCTATTTTCAATGCTTCGTCAACTTTTGCTGAAATTTCATCATCAGTACTTTGATCATTAACACTTGATTTTACTCACTCACCAGATTCTTTAGTAGAGTTTATTATTTGTTGTAAAGCCTTAACATCTGATTTTGCTGCATATAGTAATTTATCTTTATCATCTTTAACAGATTTTAAAGTAGCTAATTTTCTTTTAACTTGTTCAACTGTTATCCAAGTAACTCCTAATTGGTCGGTATTTAAAAGAATATCTAGAAGAGCTTTTGTAACGTTGTTAGAAGAATCTGTTAATAAAATATCAGATTTATATTTACCTTCTAGTAGATCTACATCCATATCTTTTACTTTATCTTGATAAACAGAATACTTACCAACAAGCATTTCACATCATTTATCTCATCATTTTTTACCATTATCTTTTTTATATTTATCTTTTTCCCTTTGAATTTTTAAATCCACAGCTTTATTTAAGGTGTTTCATTTATCAGATAAAGCAGAAGCTAAACCAGCGCTTATGAAAGCGCTTGAGTTATTCAATTTGATTTCTCCATTTTCTCCAAAGTTTTCTTTAGAGTTAATTAAAATAGATGCATTAATTGTTTTTAAAAAATCTAATGCAAAAGTTTCTCTGTTTTTAGGTCCATTTTCATTAACCAATTTTCATAATACGTCTGATGCATCGATATTAGCTTTTCCATTCAATGAATTTAAAAAATTAATTAGAATAGAATTTCCATCTTGTTTTTTGTCATAGTTCGTACAAGCAACTGCCATCGAACCAGCACTGGCAGTAATTGCAAAACTACCTAGTAGTGTTAATAATTTTTTCACACTTTTCACTCCTTGATTTTGTATCAACATAATTATAAAGAAAAAAAGACTAAAAAAGAGTGAGAAATTCAATTTATTTAAGTACATAGTATAAACAAAAAAAATTATAATTTGTAAATAAATTATCTATTTTCTTCATTCAGGCAATATAATTAAAGAGGTTAAGGAGTTTTAAAATGCACACATTAAAAATTATTAATTTACACGTAAAGATTGAGGATAAGGAGATCTTGAAAGGAATAGACTTGGAAGTTTCATCAGGGGAAATTCATGCTTTGATGGGTCCAAATGGTAATGGAAAATCAACATTACTGATGGCTATAATGGGTCATCCAAAGTACGAAGTAACTGAAGGAGATATTTTGTTAGACGGGAAATCTATTTTAGATATGAGTGTGGATGAAAGAAGTAGAGCAGGGCTGTTCTTGGCAATGCAAAACCCTCAATCTATACCTGGGGTAAGCAATTTAGAATTTTTGAAATACATTGTAAATTCTCATAGTGAAGAACCTAAAAAACTGCAAGAGATTTTTAAAGATATTAAAGCCAAAGCAATGAATCTAGATTTTGATTTAAATATGCTTAAAAGATTTGTTAATGATGGTTTCTCAGGTGGAGAAAAGAAAAAGAATGAAATACTACAATTGAAAATGTTAAACCCTTTATTTAGTTTGATAGATGAAATAGACTCAGGACTTGATGTAGACGCTCTAGAAATTGTTTCTAAAAACTTAAATGATGATGAAATCTCTAAACAAGGTTTGATTATCGTATCTCACTATGATAGATTTTTTAAAAAGATAAAACCAACTCATGCACACGTTATTATAAATGGAAAAATTGTAACAAGTGCGGGTGGCGAGCTTGTTGACCGTATCAATAAAGAGGGTTACAACTGAGTTAAGGATTTAATTTAGGTGAACAACATGTGAAAAAACCCAAATTTTATTGATTATAGAAATAATTTAGCAAGTGAGTTAGTCTTAAAAACGGATGAAAACAAGGTAATTTTATTAGGTGAATCTGATGGAAAATTAAATATTGTAATAAAAGCTAACACTAGTGTTAGCTTAACAATCTTGTTTTTGCCGATTGAAAACTCGGAAAATGACAAAAACTTCAATATTAACATAACTATAGAGGATTCTTCAAGGCTAGACTTAAAAATAGCTAACCTTATGAATTGTAACGCCAATGATAATCTTGAAATCAATTTAAAAGAGACAAGCTCAAGCATTGAATTCTATAGTGCTACTATTGTTAACAAAAATTTCATCAAAAATAGTGTTATAAAATCATTACACAATGCACGTAACACTAGTTCAAATATTAAAGCATATGAAGTATTAAAAAATGAATCAAAGGGTTTTATAAGATGCATCAGTGATATTAAAAAAGGATCAAGCTCTAGTGAGGCACATCAAGAATTAAGATTATTGGTGTTAGATAAGAAGGCAAAAGCAGACTCTGACCCTGTATTATTGATAGACGAAAATGACATCGTTGCTAGCCATGCAAATGCTATTGGAATGCTTGACCCTGACCAAATATTTTACTTATTATCAAGAGGACTTAACAAAGAAGAAGCACAAGAGTTGATAATAAATGGATATTTTGAACCTGTGTTTCTTTCATTAAACGACGATGAAATCGTAATATATCTTAAAGATATATTGAAAGGAATGATTTAAATGGACTATAAAAGTTATTTTCCATATTTTAAATATAATCCAGATGAAATTTATTTTGAATCAGCAGCAACAAGTCTAAAACTAGAACAAGTTATCAAAGCAGAAGCGGAATATAATGAAAAAATTGCAGCAAATACTCATAATGACTTATTTGATAATGCTTATAAGGCTAATGTTATTTTGGACACAACAAGAAAAATGACAGCTAAGTTTATCGGAGCGAAAAATCACAATGAAGTAATTTTTACCAGTGGTGCGACTCATTCATTAAATCAAATCTGCTTTGGACTCAAAACATATTTGAAGAAAGATGATGAAGTAGTTTTGACAATTCTAGAACACTCTTCAAATTTATTACCTTGAAAAGTATTAGAAGAAGAAATAGGAATAAAAATAAAGTATCTAGATTTAAATGATAACGGATCAATAGATCTGAACAAAATAGATAACACAATAAACAAAAAAACTAAAATAGTATCATTCGCTAGTGTTTCTAACACAGTTGGAGCAAGCAACGATGTTCAATCAATAGCTAATGCCATCAAGAATATAAATAACGATATTATCATTGTTGTTGATATTGCTCAGTCAGTACTGCATACGAGAACAAATGTTGAAGAATGAAATGTTGATTTTGTTGCTTTCTCTTCACATAAAATGTTTGGACCTTTTGGCTTAGGTATACTTTGAGGGAAAAAAGAAAAACTAGATATATTAAAACCACTTATTTATGGTGGTGGTAACAACGTTAATATCACATTAACTGAGTACAAACTTGCCCAAATTCCTCAAAAATTTGAGGCTGGGACCTTGAATTTAAGTGCAATTTATGGTTTTTTAGAAGCACTTAAGTTTATTGATAAGATATCAATTGAAAAAATACAAGAATACGAAGAAGGTTTAAAAAGATATTTGGTTGATGAATTATCCAAAATTGATGTTTCTAAATTTGAGTTTTATAACTTGAAAAATCCACAACCAATTGTTTTATTTAATATGATTGGTGTTAGTTCACAAGACTTTGGAGCATTTTTAAATAAAAAATACAAAATATCTGTAAGAGTTGGTAAACATTGTGCAAGATTATCACATTTAAAAACCGGAGCATTAACTACTATTAGAGCTAGCTTTTCAATTTATAATACACGTAATGACATTGATATATTCATTAAAGCATTACTTGATTGTGAAAATTGAGTTAACGAATTAATTTAAATAGAAAAGAAAAAAAATTATGTTTAATAAAGAAGATAAAATTATTTTAAGACAAATTATTATGGAACACTTTACAAGTCCATCTAACAAAGGTTTTTTAGAACTTTCAAAAGGAATATTTAAAAATCAGGACTCAGCTAGTTGTTCAGATGAAATCAATGTACAAATAATTTTTGAAGATGGAAAAATAGTAGATAGTAGATTTGATGGTGTTGCTTGTTCAATATCAACTGCCTCTATTGATATATTATGTGATCAAATACGTAATAAGGGTAAAGAAGAAGCTCTTAATATTTTGTATAATTACCATAATATGATTTCAGGAAAAGATTACAATGAGGATATTTTGGATGAATTAATAGCTTTTTGACAAATTCACCATCAAGGCAATAGAATAAATTGTGCTCTATTAGGAGCTGACGGTTTGAGATATATTTTAGAAAATGAGGTTAAGTAATGAAGAAGTTAAAACAAGAGGAAGAAATCAAAAAAATAAGTGAATATAAATACGGATTTAATGAAGGGGAAGTATCTTCGTTTAAGGTTGAAAAGGGGATTAATGAGGACATTGTTCGTCAAATTTCTAAAATTAAAGGTGAACCTGAATGAATGTTAGAGTACCGTTTAGATAGTTTCAAGAAATTTTCTCTTAAACCACAACCAAATTTTGGTCCAGACTTGAATTTTGTTGACTTTCAAGATTATTATTACTATACCCGAGGTACAGATAATGTTGCCACAAGTTGAGATGATGTACCTGAAAATATTCGTAAAACATTTGATAGATTAGGTATTCCCGAGGCAGAAAAAAATTTCCTAGTTGGTATAAATGCGCAATGAGACGCCACTCCGATCTATGAACAATTACAAACCGAAATATCAGAAAAAGGGGTCATTTTTACTGATTGTGACACAGCATTAAAAAAATATCCAGAATTATTTAAGAAGTATTTTGGAAAATTAGTGCCAAATGACGACAATAAATATGCAGCATTAAATGGTGCTGTTTGGTCAGGAGGAACTTTCATTTACGTACCTGAGGGTGTTAAGTTAGATATGCCGCTTCAAGCGTACTTTAGAATTAACTTCAAGCAATCAGGTCAGTTCGAAAGAACGCTGATTGTAGTTGAAGATGATGCTCAAATTCACTATATTGAAGGTTGTACAGCCCCTGTTTACTCAAAAAACAATTTACATGCAGCAATAGTTGAAATATTTGTGGGTAAACGAAGTAGTGTGCGATATACAACTGTTCAAAATTGAAGTGATAATGTTCTTAATTTAGTAACTAAACGAAGTCTTGTTGAAGAGGATGGAAGAATGGAATGAATTGATGGTAATATTGGTTCTAAAATCAATATGAAGTACCCATCTTGTATTTTAAAAGGTGATCGTTCACAAGGTGATACAATTTCTATTGCGGTTGCTAAGAAAGGTGTTTATCAAGATGCCGGAAGTAAAATGATACATTTAGGCAAAGAAACCAAGTCAAAAATAGTATCAAAATCAATTACTTTCCAAGGTGGAACTGCAAATTATAGGGGTTTAGCTTATATTGGTGAGAATGCAACAAATTCTAAGGCAAGAGTTGAATGTGATACTTTAATATTAGACAACCAATCGCACTCAGATACCATCCCACAAAATAAGGTTCACAATAATGAGTCACAAATTGAGCACGAGGCTACTGTGTCAAAAGTGAGTGAAGAACAACTATTTTATCTAATGAGTCGTGGTTTGAGTGAACAACAAGCACTAGAAATTATAGTTATGGGTTTTTTAGAACCATTCACAAAAGAATTACCTCTTGAGTATGCTGTTGAATTAAATCAACTTATAAAAATGGATATGGAAGGATCTGTGGGTTAATAAATTTAACCCATTTTTTAATATATAAAAATATTTTAGTTTAAAACTCCTTTAAAATGTTTCAAAGGAGTACAAGTATGAAAAAAATAATAAACTTAGTTTTGCTATCGTCAATTTTTGTTAGCGCACTTTCTTCCATTAGTTGTTCCACTATTTCAAGCACAACGCAACCTAAAAATTCTTTTAAAAACTTTTATGTTTTAGGAGATAGTCTTAGTGACACTGGTGGCTATGAAGCAATTGCAAATAGCGTCATAAAATCAAATAATCAAGATGCTATTTTTAAATATGCCGGTTACTATAATAAAAATACTCATAAAAATAACTTGGCATCAGCATCTAATGATCAACCCGCTGTGGAATGAGTAAATAACTTATTAGGATTTGGAAATATGGGTCCTGCAGGCGAATTGTTGAGTGATGAATATAAAGGCGGAAGGAACTATGCTATAAGTGGTGCAAGAGCTAGCGATGATATAACATTAAACTTAACAGAAATTGGTATAAGAAATTTTAAAATGAAAGCAGATTTATTTTCTCAGGCTAGTGCTTTGACTTTGCAAAATAAGTTATCAAAGGGAGATTTGGTTTTCATTGAAATTGGTGGAAATGATATGAATGCAGCTCTAGAAGCATTTTTGAGTAGTCGTTCTATAAAAGATGCAACGGATTTGCTTGACAGAAGTAAAAATAATATTAGCAAAACTTTAGACATAGTTTTAAAGACTGGTGCCACTGTCTTATATATGAACTCACCAGATTTAACCTTAATACCAATTTTAAAAGGTGGCGAACTTGATAAGAATGGTAAAGTAACTAAACTCTCTGAAATGGCACCAATGTTTACATCATTAATAAAAAAATATGATATGCAATTTTCGAATGAAATATCAGAAATAATCGATAGTTATAAAGAACAATACAAGGGACAAATAGAGTATTATGATTTATACGGTAATTTCAAAAATATTATGAATGATTATAAAACATTGATGTTAGAAGAATTTGGTTTAAAAATAAATACTTCGAATAATTTTGGTTACTCGTATACAAGATCGCAATATGAAGACAAAACTATCGTATATGAATTTAGAAATGACCCGATTTCAACACATGAAAATATGGATATAAATGAGTTTTTCTTCATTGACGGTGTTCATCCAACCAAGTATGTTCATCAGTTTGTTGGTAAACTTATTTATAATGAAATCTGTGACCTATGATATCAAGGTCTTAACAAAGTTTCGATTAACCTTGAACTTATGGGAAATGATAAGTACAAGCAAAACAATGAATTGTAAGAGATTATGGCACTAAATACAAGAAGTTAATAAATGCTTCTTGTATTTTTTCTTTGCTTATTTAAAAAAATTAATTACCATGTTTTAAAGGGCAACCCTTTTTTAGGTGTTTTATACTTTCATTATATTCTTTTTTAATTGCAATTTTATTGCCGTGAGTTCTATGACTTCTTATTCAATTGTATTATAAGCTTCATTTCATAACGTCGAGTTATATTTAGCGTCTTATGTTTTCATAACAATCGCCTTTGATTTAGGTTTAAGAAAAAAATGGTTTAAATCAAAAACACAGAAACCATTTTTTATTATCCTAATTAATGCTTGAACCATATTTCACAACTCTTGTTGAACTATATGAAAACAAAATGTCGAGATTTTCTATAAACTTATCTAGTAAATGACTTATTCTTAATAGGGTTTGAATGATTTTGTTATATTCTTTGAACAGTATTGGTAAATATGCTTTCCACCTTAAATTGTTTCTATATTATTTATTCTATTCATTATGGTCATCATATTCGAACCATCCCTAAAGTTCTTTCCACCAAGGTTTTTCATGAGAGATAGTGGTTGTTTTTGTTGAAGTTTTTAAAGACAAAAAGTAAATTGCAATTGAGTATAAGACTCAGAGTCTTTATTTATTTTCCAACTAAATACATTTCTATTGTCGGTTACATTTTCAATGGAATACTGTACTTTTAAAAGTTTCTTTATAAATATAATAATTCTCTGTTATTTATTGTTCACTAAATACCCATCTAAGATTTTTTAGTCAACTTCTCTATTGCTATATGTAATGTCATTTAAACCATGTTTTAACTTGTGGTTTGATGCATTTGCCTCAAACACCGTTCTTTTTTGAACGGGGAAAATTATTTCAATATTTTATTTCAAAACACTCTTGATAACTAAACATACTGAAATGAAAGTAATTTATTTTACATAAAATTATAACTTTGTCTTTTGTGTATTGATTTATTTTATTTCTCGCTACTTTCCAATATTTTTAAAGATAAAAGCTTTTGCACCAATATCTATGTAATCTTTAAGTTTTCTGTATGCATGTCTTTTAGATCACCCAAGAGCTTGTGCACTTGTGTTAATTTTGTCAATATTATTTGATGATTTTCTTATGATTTCTAATTTGAATTGTTTCGTAATGTTTAAATAAATTCCCCTCATAGGACTACGTCCAAGTAATTTTACCTGTGACATAATTGTTTGTTGATTGTTTGTAATATTTTTGCTTATTATTCATAATATTTATTTAGAAAAATTTATAAAATTATTAAATTATGAGTGTATATATGATATATTAGTAATAAGAGCGGAAGCAATTGCAAGCCGACGGTTACACTCTATCTGTTCATAGAGTTGAAGATAAAGGTTTATATAAACCTTTTTTTTATTTATATTTTAAATCTGATGAAATATTATTTAAGAAAACGATAATTGGTAAAAATTCCTAAGAAAGTTAACATAACAAACAAGAAGGATTTTACCAAGAAATTTATATTGCAAAAAAATGAGAGATTTTTAAACAAGAATAAAAGATATAAAATACAAATGCTTTCTAAACAAGATAAGGAAAACACAAAATGAACATTTCAACCTTTTAATGATCAATAAATTGAAGCAAGGGGACATTATAGATAAGTTGTCAAAGAAAGTTCTATGATTCGTAGAGTAGATAAATTGGTTTAATTGTCTCATAAATAATTAATAAAATATATTTAATTAAACAAGCCAAAAATGTGAGTCAAAAAAAAGAAACCAGTTTTGTCTAAAAGACAATCAAAATTATTTAATACAATCTCTAAATCAGGTAAAGCAAAACTCTTGGGATTAGAGAATAAAAAAATAATGAATAAAATGTTATTTCTTTTATAGCAAAAATTATTTAAAAGAAAGCGGTAATTACAATGTCAAGTTTATATTAAGGGTGAATTATAAACATTGAGATTAAATTATAAAACAATCGATGTTATAAGTTTATTTAAGAATCTATTTGTAATAGAAGATTGTAATGAGAGAAAAACGAAGTTAGATGAAATTAAAGTTAAAAATTATGATGAGAGAAAAGAAGTATACAAGTTTTTTTAAATGTTATGTAACACTGAGATAATTAATAATGTTAAGTCTTAGTACGAGAAGCATTTGATAAATGATGCTGATTATATTTTTTAAAAAGATAGAGTAGAAAAGACTATTATAGCCAAAAAATAAATAAAATGAAGATAATAAATGTGTTGGCAAGTCAATTATTTATTGAAGTGAGAGATTACGCAAGCCAAATGAGGTGGAACCAAAAATAAAACAAAAAGCTAAAAATTTCTAGTAGAAAAGTGAATTTAAAGAGAGGTATGAAAAAAAGAAGCATGGTTGGGGTTAAGCAGAAGGCATTTTCGAAAAAAGTTTTGAAACAAAGGGTTTTTTTACAATCGACATTTATAAAAACCCTTTTCTAACTCTTCGAAAACGAACTTCGAATCCACGCGAACTAAATCATGAGCTAGTTAAATTGAGTAAATCATAAAAGTTTTAGCTTCCTTGATTACATAACCGAACATGATTTGTTGATCGCTAGCACCCCGTTCTTAACCATCAACTCCTTAAGAGTTTCTGCGCATACTCCTATTCTTCAAACCAAAACTTTGATAGTGGGCACGTATGGGTTGTAAGCAACAAATAAAAATCTAAACCATGTTTTTAGTTTATTTGTCACTCATCAAATATGTTTTCTTTATAAGAGAAAAAAATTTTTTGTATTTATTCAAAAAAATAAAGATGATTTATGAAGATGGGGGTTAAGGATTTTGAAAAAAACTAAAATAAAATCATCTTTTTTTCTTTAAAATGCTATTAAGGTAAAAAACAAAATATATATATTGGAATTAAGTTCAAAGTCAAAGAAACTCAGTTTTTTATAGGCTCAAAAATATTGACAATGAAAGTTTTTTTATATTAATCATCAAAGTTGTGAAAAAACTCACGAAAAAGGGAAAATAATATTTAGTTAAACTTGATTTAGATAAAAAACATAATAATAAATTAATAGACAATGAAGCAGATGATAATGCGGGCTTAATTTCTAGTTTGACTTTTTTTTGAATAATGCACAGATTTAAGTATTATCAATCTTGTGTTTCCAAAAAAACAGCAGTCAAAGAAGAAAATATTAAACCAAATGTATAAAATAACCAAGAATAATATGAATACATAATTGTCAAACTAACGAAAGGTAGAAAAAGATAGATATTTATAAATATCTAAATGGGGGCGAGTAAATAGATTTTTTTAATATAACCAAGTTGTGATTAAAATGATGATTGTCATTAGCTTAACGCTTATTTTTTACTGATTTTTTTCATCTTCTTTATATCAAAATTACAACATGCTTAAAACTAACAACAAATCACGATGAATGAGGAGGGACTCACAGGCTTCCGGGGTAATGTGACTATGTTTCAGTAGGGTTAGTTATCTGACATATCTAGGTAATAGCCCTAGCCCTTGTTTTATTTAAAAAAAGCATGTATTTTGATAAAAGTAAAAAAAGAGGCCATAATATTTAAACGATATATAATAAAAGCAATCAGTTATATGATAACTGGGTCGCAAAAACTAATGTTTTTAGCGGACGTTATAAAAGGACGTGGAGTCCAATAACAAAAAAGGAGATTCATCTCCTTTTTTTTGTTTAGAATTGAGATATTATGAAATACAAAGCTGGACAAATTTGGTGAGGTTATTCAGAATTTCTATAAGATTTTTACAAAAGAGATTACAAAAATATAAAAGATAATTATGACGAAGTTATCGCCTATATTGATGGGGCGAGCAAAATAATAAATAAAAGAAAAAATAGTTATTTTTTCTTTTATTTATATAATTTTGGTACGAGGGTAAAGAAATGAAAAGAGTAATAATGATTTCAATGATGTTGAATTAAGAAATGCCTTCTTCAGATTGATATTTTCATTTATGAATATTCATGTAACTAAATATAGATATATCAATGACAAAATATTACCAAAAGGAATGAAGAAATAAAATGTAAGTCAAAGTGAAGCTATTAGATATTTAAACAAAACATCTTTATTTGTACATGAGACCCACAAATTGTGAACTGGAAACCTTGTTGCAAATAAATAGATATTTGATTGATATAAAGTTCTAAGAAAGTACAATGCGAGAATGAGTTGTTGAACACAAAATATAACCGACTTTTATGGAAATAGTGCATATGAAATACAGCTAACTAAGGGTATTTTTGAAAATAGCCAATGTGTAAACACTATGTCGTTAAAACTCAAAAAAAGACTTGAGTAGCTAATAATTTATTTGCTTCAACTTCTACTCCTTCTACGGATTATAAAAAAATGTTTATACTTGGAAAAAAAGCAGGAAGTGCGTTGTCTATGGCTACAAATTCAAAAAGATATACTGTATACAATACGAATTTCTAAAAGTATTACAAAAAATGAAAACAGAAAGCGGTTCTTAAAATAAGTGATTTAAACGAGATTAAAATTAGGATAAATGATAAGAAGCTTCTTCAAAAGTGATGCCTTTTAAGGAATTTTGTAGGTTAATAATTGAACTAGATCCTAATACAAATAAAAGTTCTTTAAAAAATTCTTTTCAAGATTTACTAGAGGGTGCTTTGAATACATATTTTGAAGACCAACATAAGGAGAATATAAACACTAGTGTTAAAATTGCAGTGAGACGAATTTTTAGGGATGAAATGAAAAACTTTATAAGAAAAATAAAATCAATTAACTTAGAAACAAAATAGGATAGAGACTATGTTAAAGCTATCAGTAATGTATTGTGCAGGACGATTATTGAGACTAAATATGAATTTGATGATAAGTTATTTTTTTATAGTGATTATAATTTATACGATGAGTTTTTGAAAACCCCTGTTAGTGTTGAGAAATTTGCAAACAATCTAGAAAGAAAAAAACAAGTTAGTGTGAACAACAGTAAAAAAACGTTTAATAAATAAGAATTTTGGGAGTATGAAAATAAGGTTTTATTTATTATACATGTTGAGTTAATGGTGGTCCTATCCCCTATTTTATTAAAAAAAGTATTTTATTTAATAAAAAGTGAAAAAAGTGTTGACATAATATTTGAACGATATAAAATAGAGATAACAGTTAGTAATAACTGGGTGCTACAAGAAAACTTTTCTTGTAAGCTCGACTAAAGAAGGCGTGGAGCTTTCTAAAAAAAAGAGCGTAAGCTCTTTTTTTGACTCAATAATAGTATGAACAAAATACTCGCAGGACAAATTTGATCAGGTTATGCAAAATTTCCAAGGGATTATTATATAAAAAATTACAAAAATTTTAAGGCCGGTCAACAAAAGAAAAGGCCTTTTTTAATTTTAAAAACTAATCAAGACGGTACTGCAAGAGTGGACTATTCAACTTCTAAAGAAAATCCAAAATATTGTTTTAATGTAAAAAACAAAAACAGTAATTTCTATTTTAAACCTAATGATACATATGATTTACCAATAAATAAACTTGGTTATTTCTAGAAGGACCTTTACGGTTCTAAATTATTTAATATATTTAAAAAATTTTTAAAAAGGGATTATTAAAAAAATTTTCATCAGACCCTTATAGAGCGGCTTATGAAAAAAACTATTAGAAGGTAAATTTGAAATTTATCCGGACGACAAAAAAAAATAAATAGAAGAAATCAATTTTCTCCTGAAAGACAAAAACAATTATTTAATCAAATTTATAAAGCGGAAAGAAAAACTTATAGATGAGTGAAAAAATACAATAAAAAAAGAAACCTTAAGCGGTGTGCGTATGTTGGTAAAGGTTGTTTAAAGAAAAATGGTAGGTACGAAATTCCTATTTTAAGGAATAAAAAAATTAGGGTATTAGGAATAGAATGTTTAGAAAAAGATAGTGAAAAATCAAAACAAGGCCGACAATTTGTAATAGAAGATTGCAACGAAAGAAATATGAGTTTTGATGGGAAAGAAGTTAAAACAAGTAAAGAGAGAAAAGAAATATACAAGCATTTTTTTATTTTGTGTAACTTAGAGTTAAGTAGTCATGATAAGTATCGGTACGAGAAGCATTTAAAAATTGACACTGATTATATCTTTTAAGAGATAAGGTAGAAAAAGGCTAATGTAGTCAGAAAACATGTAAAATGGAGAAAATGAGCGTGTTGGCAAATCACTCAATTAGCGAAGTTTTAGAGATTGTACACAAGCAAAATGAGTTGGAACAAAATATAAAATAAAAAGATAAAGATTTTTATAAGAAAAGTGAATCTAAATAGAGTCATGAAAAAAAGATAAGGTTAGGGTTAAACATAATCCCTTGATCGCTAGACTTGTTTTTAATCATCCGTTTCTCGAGAGTTTTTGCACTTACTCCCACTCTTCAAACCAAATCTTTGAGAGTGTTTGCGTATGAATTGTAGGCAACAAGTAAAAATCTAAATCATGTTTTTAGTTTTTTGCCACTTGTTGCCTATAAATTATTTATTAGTTATTTTTTTGTATAAATTTAAAAAAATAAAAAATGAATTGTAAAAATGAGTTTGAAAATATTTTTAAAAATTGATGTTTTTTTCGTTTAAATACTATCAAGGTAAAAAATATCCTGAAGATGAAATAAATAATTTATTAAAGCTTGATTTGGATAAAAAATATAATCATAAATTAAAAGACATCGAAACGGTTAATAATGTGGAGTAATTTTGGGTTTAGACATTTTTTCTTTTTTTGGGAGAAGTCACAAATTTTGATATTATCAGCCTTGTGTTTACTAAAAAAACAATAATTAAAAAAATATAAGATAAAATCTTGAAGACCTATTAGTTAGAATGGAGATTTTGTAAAAAAAAGAAATATTAAAGTTAAGGGTAAAATAATTAAAAAATTAGATAAAGAAAATATCCAATAACAATAATAATTCATAATTGACAAACTAGCCAAAGGTAGAAAAAGATAGATATTTTTAAATTCCTATTTCGGGTGAGTGAAGAGATAATTTGTTTGTTTTCTGATATAACCAAGTTATAATTAATTTAATAATTGTTATGAGCGTAACGATTATTTTTTTTAGCATTGTTTTCACCTCCTTTGTAGCGGAATGACAACACACTTAAAAATAATTACAAATTACGATGAGCGAGTGGGGGTTCGCGGGCTTGGGGGCGAGAGTATAGTGTTTATTGTTTTAGTTATCTGGTTTATTTGAGGAATTGATAACAAAAAAGAAGTGATTAAAAAGGGGTTTTGATTTTTAGAGAAAGTGGTATGATTAAATAAATTGGTTAAACAATTAAAAAATAAAATTAAAGGTTTAAAAGGAGAAACAAGAGTATGAAAAAATTATTAGGAATATTGGGAGCAATGGGAATGATAGCTTCAACAGGAGCGAGTGTTGTTGCTTGTGGGAACAAGAGTAGTAATGGTCCTGGAAGCGATACAGAGGTAAATGCGAATAATATTGATGAAAAAGTTAAAGAATATCAAAAAAAATTAGATAGATACAACGAACTACAAGAAAAAGCTAATAAAGAAAAATTTACAAAAGACGAGAAAATTGAGTGGATAAAACTTGTTGTTGATATTCTGGTTATGAACTATGAAATATGTCAAATTGACAAAAGTAAGTTGCCGGACGACATGACTTTTGGGGCAGCAATCGAAACTAAAGAGAAACTATTAAAAGACCTAAATGAAAATAAAAGCGATGAAGTAAAGCGAGAATTTGAAGACATTTGGGACGAGGTTGTTGGTTATATTGATGCTGCAATTGCGAAATATTCAAAATAAAAAGATTTTAAAAAGAAAAAATAGTTATTTTTTCTTTTTTTTATATAATTTTGGTATGAGGGTAAAGAAATGAAAAGAGTAATAACAATAGTAATGATAGTAATGATAGTAATTAGTATATTTGGAATGGGAGGCTTTTTACAAAATCAAAGTGAAAGAAAGGCAAAAATTGATTTAAATGAAATATATAAGAAAAATGAGGAAGGAAATTTAGTTCAAGGAAAAGAAAAAATTAATGAAATTAATAATGGAACTTATCCGCAAGTAAGTTTAAAGGGAAATAATTATAATTATTGAAAATGATTATATATTGACAGGACTAATGACAGAGGATTAGATGAAGAATATTTTCCGAGTGGATATGGAGAAAATAGGGGAAAGGTAAAAAACGGAACTTGACAGACATATTCATACGAAGTTAAGAGAATAAAAGTCAATGATTATAGTAATGGGTGAGATGATTTTTGAAAGTATTATAGCAATATTTATATCGATTTTAAATATAGTTATAATTTGTGAAACGGGCAAAAAGATTGAAGTTACGAGGGAGGAAATGAAGAACTTTATAAGATAAATAAAAATGATCAGTTTAGAAACGAAATATGATGGAGAATATGTTAAAGTTATTAATAATGTTTTGTACAGAACAATTATTGAGACTAAATATGAGTCTGATAATAAGTTATTTTTTGATAGTGATTATAATTTACACGATGAGTTTTTGAAAACCCCTGTTAGTGTTGAGAAATTTGCAAACAATCTAGAAAGAAAAAAAACAAGTTAGTGTGAATAAAAGTAAAAAAACGTGAATAAATAAGAACTTAAGGGTTTGAAAATAGGGGTTTTGTTATCCAACAAGTCTAGTTAATAGTGGGCCTATCCCCTGTTATATTAAAAAAACTATAGTATTTAATAAAAAGTAAAAAAAGTGTTGACATAATATTTGAACGATATATAATAAAAGTAATCAGTTACATGATAACTGGGTTGTCTATCTTATATGATATGGCATACGACGAAAAAGGGCGTGGAGTCCAAACACAAAAAGAGCATTAGCTCTTTTTTTGTTATAATAATATTATGAAATATTATATAGGACAAATTTGGTGAGGTTATTTAGAATTCCCAGTAGATTATTATAGAGAGGATACTAAAAAATTTAGAGCCGGCACTCAAAAACTAAGAACTTTTGCTATTGTTAAAATTAATAAATATGATACTGGCAGAGTAGTTGATGGTTCATGAACAGTAAAAGATAAATATAGTTTTTTTTAAATGTAAAAAAATCTCTTATTAGATTTGATAAATATAAAGTATTTGATATTTCATTAAAGAATTTAAAAAAATAGCCCTCAAATTTTTTAATAAATATAGTTTTAAAAAAAGAGCGGAAATAATAGCTTGAATAAACTACTAAAAAATCAAATAGAAGGAATCAATTTTCTCCTGAAAGACAATTACAATTATTTAATCCAATTTATAATGTAGAAAGAAAAAACTTATAGATGAGGGGGAAAATACAATAAAAAAAAGAAACCTTAAAAGGGGTTGCATATGTTGTTATAAATTGTTTAAAGTGAAACGGCAGGTACGAAATTCCTATTCTAATAAATAAAAAGGTTCGGGTGTTAGGAATAGATTACTTAGAAAAAGATAATGAAAATTAAAAAAAAGGCCGTAAGTTTGTAATAAAAGATTGTATCGAGAGAAATATGAGTTTTGATGGAAAATAAGTTAAAACAAAGAATAGAGAAAAGAAATATACGATCATTTTATATTTTGTGTAATTCAAAGATAAGTAGTCATGTTAAGTCTCGATACGAAAAGCATTTGAAAAATAATGTCGATTATATTCTTTTAAGAGATAAGGTAAAAAAAGCTAGTATAGCTAAAAAGCAAGTAAAATGATGGAAACAAATGCGTTGACAAATCATCTAATTAGCGAAATGAATGATATTGCACACAAGCAAAATGAGTTGGAAAAAATTAAAAAACACAAAGCGAAGGATTTATTCTCTTATATTTGAAAACGAATGATGCTAATGATTCTTCGATAGTTTTTTAATTGATCCAAAAGCTGGTTTTATAGATCCAGAGGATCCTTTTTTGATATTTGTAGTTTAAAAGCAAAGAAACAATCGAGAAGCTCGTTTTTTACAATCTCAGGTTTTTACAATTACCAGTTGTAAAAACCCTTCTCGAACTTTTAAAAACGAGCATTGAGAGTTTTGTGAACGCTATTACTATCCGAATCAAATCTCTGATAGTGTTCACGTAAGGATTTTATGCAACATTTAAAAATCTAAACCTTGTTTTTATTTTATTTACCACTTATTTATAAGATAAAAAATGTTGATTAAATAAATTCAAAGAAATAATAAACGCACTGTAAAAATAGGGTCTAGAATATTGTCGAAAAATTGGCGAAAGAAAAATTATTTCTTTTTTTTTGTTTAAAATACTATTGAGGTAAAAAAATGAAAATCAAATATATTTATATTCCAATTAGTATCAAAGTTAAGGAAACTAGGTTTTTTATAGGTTTTAAGTCTCCTGATAACGAAGGATATTTTTACATTAATCGACAAAGTTGTAAAAAAATTCCTGAAGATGAAGAAAATTATTTGGTAAAGCTTGATTTGGACAAAAAGTATAATCATAAATTAAAAGACATGGAAACAAATGATAATGTGGGAGTAATTTCAGATTTAGACATCTTTCCTTTTTTTGAAGAATGCACAGACTCTAATATTATCAGCCTTGCGTTTCCAAAAAAAACAGTAATTAAAAAAGAAAATTTAAGATCAAATGTTGAAGACCTAGTAGTTAGAGCAGAAATATTGGAAAAGGAAATTGAAATACTAAAGTTGAGGTTTAAAAAATTAGAAAATTAAATGTATAAAATACCCAAGAACAATAAAAATACATAATCGACAACTAACCAAAGGTAGAAAAAGATAGATATTCATAAATTTCTAAATAGTGGCGATTAAAAATACTCAATTTAAGAATAAAATTTTTAAGAAGAGCGAAAGTTCTTTTTTTCTTTTTTTGTTATTAAAGTAGATGTATGAAAAAGTTTAAATATATCGTGAGTTACCATAATTTATGAAGTTTTTAAAAACAATACTAAAAAATTTGATATGCCAGTAAATAGTTTAGATTACTTTTAATAACAAAAAATAAATAACGATGGAACTACAAGATGTGAACTATATTTTAAAAAAAGTATCAATTTATTTCTAATGTTTGTATTGTAGATCAATACAAATCCTATTGTTACGATAAGTAAGAATCTTTGTATAGCTACTAATAAATTACAAAGAGTAACAAAGAGTTATTTGTTTCAATTCATAATGTAGATAGAAAAAACCTTTGAACTTATAGAAAAACGCAAAAAATAAAGTACTTTATTATTTTATTACAAGATGCTCATTTTAATGAATAATCATTCAATAGAAAGTGAGTAACTAACATAATCATTTATTTAAAAAAAGAAAGAATTTTAAAGGACACCATAAAATCTGACATGAGTACGAGCATATTAAATGATTAAAATAAGATTTAATAAGAAAGTTCAAAAGTGTCTTTGAGCGAGTTAGAGAATTACAATTTAAAAGCAGTGATAAGAAATCTAAAACAAGACTTTAGCCAAGATAAATAAGTAAAAACACCACACTTTATTATTATGAAAGCAAAGTGTCTTTGAAAATAGTTTATTAATCTTAAAATATCTCTCTAGGTATGGTCATATTAATGTTTTAAAGTGGAAAAACTGTAAATTAAATATTCAATCAAATTTGAGTTCTTAAATAAGATTACTTATCTATTTAAAATGCTACAAACAAATTTGTTATTTTAATATAAATAATCTAACAAAGATTTGAATCAATCTGATTCTTATGTATAAAAATAGATGTATTGAATGAATTAATAAGAAAATCTAAGAAAAGTCTTAACTAGCATTATTAAGGGTCAAGAATCTTTTATATCCAAAACTTAATGCTAAGCAAACTAGTTATAACTTTTTCAGATGCCCATATAAAAACCACAAATTAAAATATATTTTTGATTAGAGATTTTTTATCATCTATGAAATTTTGGGTTGAAGTATTTCTAATTTAAATTGATAAATAGTTGATACAAGTTCTAATGTTTGCTTAATAAAAAAAATTTAAAACTACCTCATACAAATCAAGTGCCTTAATATATAAATAATACTTGGAAATTCTTACAAATTAAAAAACACGATAACTACATAATTCTCTAGAAGAGGCATCCCATCATATAATAATGGCACAGAAAATTATTTACTGAATCTTTAAATAGATTTATAGTCGCTAAACAGTAAAGGGTCGGATATCCAAGGTTTGAGATCACCTTTAACTATGTAAAAGTTTATGATAATTTAGTTCAAATTCAGGAAGCAAAAAAATTTATGTCAAGTTGTTATGAAAAAAGTATTTTTGATGTCAGTTATAGTTGACGACTATATATGAAAACCCTTTTTTGTTTTATTTTTTTTATATTGAGCTATCTATTGCTTTTTAATATTTATTTCCTATAATATTTATGATTTTGAAAAATATTTTTTAAAATAAGAAAGGAAAGACATTGGATATAGATTCAAAACATAATTTGATTTTCTAAATAACATGTAAAAGATATTCTTAGTTTCAATCTTACAGAAACGTGTAATGAGGATATATGGTGGAATGGTAGATTTTATAGAAACTACCAAATAATAAATTGTTAATAATGATTCTTATACGTCATAATTATTTATTTGAAGCACTATTTTCTAAGAAATATCATAATACTCAGTTTTTTAATAAGTTATATCTTTTGTACAACGTTTTCGCACTAAAATATATTACCCAGTATTAATTTAACAACTCATTTTATTGATTACTTATAAATAGAGAGAGGTGTCATTATGTCAAATGTCACAAGTTGCAATTATTCTGGGTGCATTTCTAAACCCAAAAAAAGCCTATTAAATTTCTATTATTGTAAAAAACACTATAGATGGATTAAAAAAACTAGAGGATAGTTTTTAGGGTGGTTTGGGTGGGTTAAGATATATAAATTATCAAAACTTTTTCCGTCTTACTTATATTTTTCATAATTTTCTAAAGTCCTTGGGAAATTATTGACCTCATTTCATGAATGAGGTTTTTTTGTATCCTTATGAATTTTTGTTATATAATAAACAAATAAAAAGGATCAGGATTAAATATGAACATAAAGTTTAATTTAAATTCAATAATTAAAGATTGAAGATGATGGTCGTACGTTTTTATACTGATCTCATTAATTTCTTCATTAATTTATGGTTTTTATTATTGTGTTTTAAAAGAATATTGATACGTAAGTGAAACTAGTATCTATGCTAGTTTACTTAATTACGATGCACTTATGAGTTTTTTTTCAGTACAAGTAACAATCATTACGATTGTTTGACTATTATTATTTGTAATAAAAAGCTATAGAAATCAAAAAATAATAGAAAGTGATTTTCAAATCTCGGTAATCAATTATAATTTATTGGTATTTATAATCTTTTGGGTTGGTATCGTCTATAGTTTTGCAAATGAAAAAGGTTTTTTAGAAAATTACAGTAAGAATCAGGTCATTTGTACTTCAATTACACACTTCTTCTTACCTACTTTTTTATTGGTTTTATATCCATTTACATCAGGAAATAAATATATTGACTTTAAAAAAATCTTCAAAGAAAAAACTTTTTATAAAACAATGATATATCCTATCTTTTACTTGTTTTATATACTTGTAAGGGGGAAAATATACCAAAATGATAAAGCGTCAGAAAACTCTTGACCATATGATTTTCTCAACTTTGATAAATTATTAATTGGTAACTCATTGTTTGGTTATATTATTTTACTAGTACTTGTGTTTTTCATATGATTGATCTTGCACCATTGATTGATAATTTCTATCAATAATCTTATTTATAAAAAACGAAAAAAAATAGAGAAAAGCTAGTTTCTCTATTTTTTATTTTTGATCTATTTTATATTGATTTTCACCGTTACATTTGTAGCATGTTAGAACAGACATAGTGTTTTGATATTTAGTATTTTCTGTTCTAAATGAAAAGTTGTTTATTTCTGGTATGATTTTATCCACGCTTTTAAAGTATTCCATGTATTTTTCTGGTGAAGAACGTTTTTTACAATTTATACAACGGAAATTACGAACATCAAATCTTTTTATTACAGCTTGTATTTGAGCAAAATACCAATCAAAATCATTTTTTGGATACTCAGCTGAGAAATATTTATCAAATGCGTCGATTAAAGCACGTTCACCTTCTTCTAGTTTGGCTTGTCTGCTAGCAAACTTTTTGTAAAGTAGAGGTAGCAATAATGATGCTGTAAATAGTGACATAGCAGAAACTGCAGTAAAAATAGCTGATATTAATCCAGTTACTTCTTGTAAACTCATATTTTTTTACTCCTTTATATTTTTTAATTTTTGAATTACATTACTAATTCAACACCTTCGATGTCATAGGGAAATTCTTCTAATAATACACCTTCGACACCTTCTTTGAAGGTGAGCTCTGTGAGACCACAGCCAACACAGTTGCCTTTTAATCTAATATAAACTAATTTGTTTTTAATAGCAACAAATTCCATATCACCACCATCTTGTGATATATAAACTTTTAATTGGTCCAAAATTTCAATGACTTTTTTTTCTAAGATATTTTTTTCCATTTTTTTCTCCTTATTTTGAAAAAAAATACAAAATATATACTTTATTTCTAAGATAAGTTTATAATCATTTATGAAGGAGAGCAATAAAAAATGATAAATATAGGTCAAAAAGTTACAGCAAAAGTTACAAGTATCGTTAATTACGGTGCATTTTGCGAAATTATTGATGGTGAAAACATTATTAAAGGTTTAATCCATATATCTGAAATTTCTGACTTTTACGTTAGCGATATCAACGAGTTTTTAACTGTTGGTAGCGAAGTTGAAGTTGAAGTTATTGATATTATTCAAGATAAAAACCAAGTAAAATTAAGTTACAAACGCATCAGACCAGATTTAGTTAAGAGTGATGACTCTAAATTAAAAGAAACTGGCAGCGGATTTGATAACTTAAAAAATAGTGTAGAATAAGCCATAAAAAAAGAGGTATTTTTTATGATTAAAATAGATTTTTCAAATTCAAAAATTGAAAAAGAAGTAAAAAACTTTGACATTTCAAAAATTAAGCAAATACATGAGATGATTGAAAACCGTTCTGGTTTAGGAAGTGATTTTCTGGGTTGATTAGATTGACCTGATAATTACGATAAAACAGAATACAAAGAGATGAAAGAAGTGGCTGAAAAGTTACGAAATCAAATTGATGTTTTAATTGTTATCGGTATTGGTGGAAGTTATTTGGGTGCAAGAGCAGCTGATGAAATGATACGTGGTCTTTATCACAAGGATAAAGTTGAATTAATATATGTTGGTAATACAATAAGTTCAACTTATACACAACAAGTTCTAGATTATCTAGATAATCTAGAGTTTGGTATTGTTAACATCTCCAAATCAGGTACAACAACTGAACCTGGTATGGCATTTAGGGTGTTCGAACAATATCTTGTTGAGTCAAAAGGCAAAGATGTTGCAAAAGAAAGAATTGTAGCGATTACAGATAAAGCCAAAGGTGCTTTAAAAGAGTTAGCTACAGCAGAAGGTTATCAAACTTTTATAATTCCCGATGATATTGGTGGAAGATTTAGTGTTTTCACACCTGTTGGAATTTTTCCACTATTGGTGGCTGGTATTGATACTGATGCTATTTTCAAAGGGGCAAGCAAAGCCGTTAAAGAGTTAAAGGACATTAATAACGATGCATATTTATATGCTGTGTCGCGTTATTTATTGAATACTCAAAAAGGTTACGCTGCTGAAACTTTAGTTAGTTATGAAATTCAGATGCAAATATTTACAGAATGATGAAAGCAATTATTTGGTGAATCCGAAGGTAAAGATGGTAAAGGTTTACTTCCTACAAGCTGTATATTTTCAACAGATTTACATTCATTGGGTCAATTTATACAAGAGGGAACAAAAAATGTGTTGTTTGAAACTATCATAGATGTTAAAAAACCCACACATGATTTAAAAGTTCCTAAAAATAAAGATGATCTTGATGGATTAAACTATCTTACTAACAAGACTTTTCATGAAATAAATTCAACCGCCCTAGTCGGTGTAGTTGAAGCACATTCTCAAAAAGGTCTAGTTCCAAATATTTTGCTGAAGTTTGAAAAAATGGACGCCGAAATGTTTGGTTATGCAGCTTATTGGTTTATGAAAGCTTGTGCTATGAGTGGTTATTTGTTGGGTGTCAACCCATTCAATCAACCAGGAGTAGAAGTTTATAAAGAAAATATGTTTAAATTATTGAAAAAACCCGGTTATTAAAATAAAAGTTACGATAATATTTATGTTATTCGTAACTTTTATTTTTTTTAATTTAAAATTATTCAAGAGGTGTATTATGTTAACTAATAAAGAATTAATTTATCTATCTGAAAAACAAAAATATTTGGATAATTATATAATGGAAGCAAAAAGTATTATAAACTCTCCAGAAATTACCAAAAAAAAATTAATCGCTTTTTATGTGGAGGTAGCTGAGTTTATTAATGAACAAAGGTCCTTTAAATTTTGGTCAAATAAGAAGCCAAGCGAAAAATCGATTTTACTTGAAGAGTATATTGATGGCATTCATTTTTTAATTTCTTTGGGAAACGATATGGAATACGACTTTTCTAAATACATAAATACTAATGAAATTAAGACAAAAGACATCATTGAAAATTATTTAAATGTATTTTCTATGACATCCAATCTAGTTGAAACTCAATCAATAGAGAATTACGAAAATTTATTAAAATCTTTTTTAAATATATGTTATATCCTTGATTTTACTATCGATGATATTATTGGTTCTTATAATAAAAAAAATGAAATAAACTTTGAAAGACAAAATAGTAATTACTAAAAGGAGAAGTTTCGGTGAACGATTTTAAAAAAAATAAATTATACAATTATCAGCCTTCCAATTTAAATGACCACAAAATGCCCAAATTAGAAAAGGACATTGTAGTTAGCAATAATATCAATAAAGAGTCAAAAAATGAGCATAACTCAGAAGAAGTTGTGTCAAACAAGTTGGATAATTCAAAAGCTAAGGAACTGATTGCCAATATTAAAAAGCAAGCAGAACTTTCTCATGAACAATCCGATAATAATCCAGAACAGTCTAAATTAGTTATGCCAGATCCAAATAGTAATGATCGTTTAATCAAATATGGTAGTTATAAAGTTGCATATGAAGCAAAGGTTCCTGACTATAGAAACTCACAAAAAATAGTCAAAGATTCTAAAAAAGAAGCCAGAGAGAACTTACAAAAAAAAGATATAGATGTCATTGTAAATACTTTTAAACATAAAGTTATTAAAATAAATAAGACTGAAGTAGTTATTAAAAATAATAAATACGGCTTCGAATTTTATAAAAATAGTTTCGATAGAAGGTGATGGGTAACTGCAATTGTCTTCGATGAAATCTGAAATCCGAAAAAAGAAGCTTATCTTTCGTTGTGAAGTGGTAACGCGTTTGTAGGTTATGGTGAAAATACTTTGGACGAAGTTATTTCAAGAGCTCACACTTTAACAACGTCAGGCAGAACCGGCAATATTGTTTGAAGAGATTTCGTTATATCTTGGAATGAACAAAATAATCGTTTTTTAGCGGGTGATAAACCTACCCAGTTTACATTTAAGGAGTATCAAAAAATAATCAAATGATGAGACGCTAATAAAATCAGAATTCACGTCAAACAAGAAAAGATAAAAGACTATGAAGATTTGATGAATGAAACAAAGTTGAAAAAAGCAAAAGGGGAATTTGTTAGTCCAATGGTTGCCATTCAAGCTAAATTATTAGACCCCCCAAGAAAAGCTAAGTATATTTTTGGTTACCCAGTTAAGAAAAAAGATTATAAAGGAAAGGATTATGCAAATCCCGAGAATAAGCTTTATGAAATAGGATTTGCATTTAATGAATAAGTTGGAAAAAATTACATCTGTTAAGAACACTAAAATATTAGAAATTTTAGAACTAAAAAAAATTCGAATACAAAAACAAGAAAAAAAATATATAGTAGAAGGTTTCAATTTAGTGCAAGAGGCTATGAAAAATGGAGTTGTTGAACTTATTTTAGGCACAAAAAAATACTTAGGTTTAATAGACGAAGAAAAATTCATAGAAATAACCGACAATGTTTCAAATAAGTTAAGTGATTTAACAAATACGCAAGAAATTTTTGCTGTTTGTAATTTTAAACCAAAAGACTTCAATGATAGTAATGTTCTTGTTTTAGATGATATACAGGACCCAGGAAATCTAGGAACTTTAATTAGAAGCGCTTATGCATTTGGTTTCGAAAATATTTTATGTTCAGAAAAAACAGTTTGAATTTATAACCAAAAAGTTTTACGAGCAACACAAGGCAATCATTTCCAACTAAATTTCAAAATTGGTATTCTTGAAGAAGAAATGAAAAAATTAAAAGAAAATAATTTTATTATATTAGGAACTTCTTTGAATTTAGATAATAATATAGATATAACAACATTAAAAGATAAGAAAATAGCTTTAGTTTTAGGTAATGAGGGGCAAGGTGTTTCTGAATCAATAAAGAATATTTGTGATTACAACATAGTATTAAAAACTAACAGAAATGTAGATAGTTTGAATGTTTCAGTAGCAGGTTCAATAATTATGAATAATATATATTCAAATAATTAATTTTGTAACACTAAAAAGGAGATAATATGAGAATATTTAAAGCATTAATAGATAACAAACTAATAGATAATGGACAATGACTTGAAATAATCAATCCAACTTCATTAGAAGTAGCTGGTAAAGTTACTGCTTTAACGCCCGATGATATTAAATGTGCGTTTAATGCAGCAAGAAATAGTCAAGCTGAATGGGAAAATACCCCTTTATTAACAAGAATAAGTATTTTAAAAAAATTTAGAGATGAACTTGAAGTTAACAAAATGGAAATTGCCCAAGTAATAAGTGAAGAAATTGCAAAAGGTTTCAAAGATTCGTTAACAGAAGTTGAAAGAACTTTAGAAATTATAGACTACACATTTGAAGAAGCAAAAAGAATGGATCCATTAGCGATGACAGGAGAAGGAATGGGTGCCAAAAACAAAATAGGTATTTTTTCAAGAGTGGCTAAAGGTGTTATTTTAGCGATTTCTCCCTTTAATTATCCTTTTAATCTTGCTCTAGCAAAAATAATTCCAGCATTAGTTATGGGTAACAGTGTGGTCTTTAAACCTGCGACAGCAGGTAGTTTGGTTGGTGCATTTATGTCTGAGTTAGCAATCAAAGCCAACCTGCCGAAGGGTATTTTTAATGTAGTAACTGGTAGAGGGCGTGATATTGGTGATGATATTACATCCAATTCAGAAATAGATATGATTTCATTTACAGGCAGTGTGAACATCGGTAACCAAATACGAAAAATGGGTAGCACAACCGATTTAGTCTTAGAATTAGGTGGTAAGGACCCCGCATTGGTTTTGGACGATTTAAATCTTACAAAATATGCGGATGAAATTATTTCTGGAGCTTTTGGATATTCAGGACAGAGATGTACAGCAATCAAAAGAGTTTTAGTCAACAATAAAATAGCAGATAAACTAATTCCGATGTTGAAAGAAAGAGTTGATAGATTATCGGTTGGTAAACCATCGGATAATGCAGATATAACACCTGTTATTGATATGAAATCAGCAAACTTTATTTTAGGTTTAATAAACGATGCGAAAGCCAACGGGGCCAAAATTATAACTGGTGATAAAAGTGAAAATAATCTTTTGTGACCAACTTTAGTAGATTTTGTAACTCCTGATATGCGCCTTGCTTGAGAAGAACCTTTCGGTCCTGTTCTACCAATTATAAGAGTTGACGATTTAGATGAAATGATAAGTTTAACAAATAAATCAGAATTTGGACTGCAGGCAAGTATTTTTTGTCAAGATCTTTCACAATCTTTAAATGTTGCCAAACGAATAAAAACAGGTACTGTTAATTTAAATGGTAAATCTCAACGTGGTCCCGATTGTTTTCCTTTCTTAGGGATTAAAAACTCTGGTGAAGGAGTACAAGGAATTAGAGAATCGTTGTTAAGTATGACTAGATATAAAGGTATTGTAATAAATTACTAGACTAAAAATAATACAATATATTAATGAAACATTTAAGACATACTCGTATATACTTAGAAGTGATTTAAATTTAGGTAGTATTTTATTTTTGTTGTGCTAAAATAATATTATATTTTAGGGCAAATTGATAGGGGTATTATATGAAAAAAATTAGGTTTTTTGGGATAATAGGAATTTTAGCTTGTTCTTTTTTAATGATTCTTTCAATTATTATGTTTAAGTTGCATGATAATTCCTTCAAATTTACAATAATAGTTTCTTTGCATAAAAGTGTTGGTAATCAAATCTCTTCTACAGATTTAAAAGTATTATCTTATATGATTATTGCGTCAATGGTTGGAATGACATTGATCGGTATTTTAAGATATATTCTTTTTAAGAACAAAACTTTATCAATTATAAGCTCACTAACTAGTGTTTTTGCTTTTGTAGTTTTGTTGGACTATTTTATAAATGTCAATCCAGTATTGGATGATGGGTGATCATTGAATTACAATGACCCAGCATTTATAATTGTTGCAAACCCAACAAGAATAATTTCCATAGTTGGAATTGTACTTTTGGGTATTACAGGCATCTATTCAGTTATCTCTATTGTAATTACTTTTAGAATTAAGAATTTAGCGTCTGACAAGACAGTTAACCACGAAAAAATCAGTAAGAGTTTTTTGGACACACAAGAAACTGAAGATATATCTGAGAATGATAAAAACTTAGTAAAAAATGCTAATCTTGTTGATAATAGTTTTACATCAACTCCAAATGATGAAACTTACAATATAGCTGATAAACTACAAAAGTTGAGAGAAGACCTTGCCGGTGGAATTTTTGACGAACGATTATTTAACACTGATAGTGAGACAAATGACACTGAAAGCAAAAGAGAAGACAGCTTACAATACGATGGGCAAAACATAGATGAAGAAATTGATAATGATGATCCGATTAACTTGAATGAGAGAGTATCGGAAGACAAAGTCGTGGTTGAAGAAAAACAATTAGTTAGCGAGGAAGCTGATGAATTTCCAAGAGAACCCCAACCTCCAGTTGATCCTTATCGTCAAACAATTATCCCAAGAAGGTCACTAGATAGAAAAGTTGAATACAAGAAACCAATTGGAAACAAGCCATTTAGTGAATTATCTCAACCTTCAAGAGAAAGAAGAGAAGCAAAGTACGATAGTAATTACCAAGGAAAAGTATTTCTAGGTGATAGCGATAGAATCTGGGAGGCTATGAAAAAGCAAAAAAGATTAAATACCAATTCATCGCCTCAAATAGAATCACCTTCAAACCCAAATGACTCAAGTAAAATTGAAGAAGTTCAAATAGAAACAACCATTACCCCTGAGTTAGCACCTAAAAAGGTAATTGATCCCTTAAGTGAGAATCAACAAATTAAAAATAATGATCCAATTTACCCAACAATTGATTGGGACGAGTAATAAATTTTTGAAAATCACTTCAATTTTAAAAGGCAACTAAGTTTGCTTTTTTTATGTATAATTCAAACTCGGTATTTGATAATGTGTAAAGATGAATTTTATTCTTTCAATGTTCTATGTTTTAAATATATTTAAAGCCGTTGATTAATTTCCATGCGTCTATTTATAAACATATAAGAATTTGTTTTACTAAGTACATCATTAATTTACCTACGCTTACAATGAAAGCATAATAAAGCAATTATTTTTAACATAATAAGGGTAATTATAAATCAAAATACAACTTTCCTATTTGTTTGATAATTTAATAAAACTTCGCTTTAATAAATGTGAAAGAATGTTGACACTAAATTTTTCTAATGATTTTAAACTTGCCAAATAAATAACTGCTAAAAGAGTTATTATAAGATTTCTAGATACATATAAATTAGTTCATATTCATTGAATGTAATAGAAAATGTTTTTCTCGATTCTTGAAAAATCATTGGCAACGATTTAAAGTAAAACTAAACCTATGTTTGAAAATTTAAGCATACATCGCAGTGTTCGTTTAGTTTTGAGAGTAAAACTTATTTTAATGTTTTTAAAAAAAATGAAATCTAATATAAACGTTTTTTAATGTTCATATATTATTCATTTTGTTGGATTTTTACTTATTTCAATATAACCTTGACTAAGGTGCATCGAGTTTTTATTGTTTTATTCTTAGTTGCAATTGTTTTTAATTATATGAGCTATATTAGTAGTATTTGTAAGTAAAATATTATTTCTTTCTTTATAATACTTATACATCCGGAACTTTATAGATTTTATGTTTCTTTTGTTTATGATGTCAACTTTTTTGATTAATATATGAAGTGGAAAGTATACTAATTAATAATAAGAAATCTGATTTTGTTAGCTAAATATAATTTTCTTGTAATAAATTAGGCTAGAAAACATTGAATATAGGTACGCCCAGAAGAATTAACATAAAAAAGTTTGTGGTACACATTTTAATGATAAAGAATAAGAGATTTAGAACGCAAATGTATATCTTTCTATTAAAGAAATAGTTTATGAATGCTAAACGGCTAACAAATTCTCTTTATAGTGTAAATAATTCTACTGAGATTGAATTTATTACAAATAAAAAACAATCTCAGTTCATAAAATTTGCTTTCTTTATTATCGTAAAAATTCAATAAAAAATGGTTTTTTTATTTTTATATGTGCTATTATTAGAAAGCCGTTAAGTAACTGCCTTTTCAATCGAAAATCATTATCTTAAAAAAAAGAAATAAAATAATGTAAAAATGATTGACAAACAATTTCATTTACGGTATATTTAATAACGTGCTTGTTTATCAAGCCATAAAACGATCTTTGAAAACTAGATAGAACAACAACAACCAATTTAATTTGTACAATATAATACAAGTTCAATTTTTTGAGAATACAAACAGATATAGTCATGAATCAAAATATTCGCATTAATTTTTAATGAGAGTTTGATCCTGGCTCAGGATGAACGCTGGCGGCATGCCTAATACATGCAAGTCGAACGGGGTGCTTGCACCCAGTGGCGAACGGGTGAGTAACACGTATCTAATCTACCTTTTAGTGGGGGATAACAGTTGGAAACGACTGCTAATACCGCATACGACACCATTTGGCATCAAAAGGTGTTAAAAGACCCGTTTGGGTCGCTAGAAGATGAGGATGCGGCGTATTAGCTAGTAGGTAAGGTAATGGCTTACCTAGGCAATGATACGTAGCCGAACTGAGAGGTTGATCGGCCACATTGGGACTGAGATACGGCCCAGACTCCTACGGGAGGCAGCAGTAGGGAATTTTTCACAATGGGCGAAAGCCTGATGAAGCAATGCCGCGTGAGTGATGACAGTCTTCGGATTGTAAAGCTCTGTTGTAAGGGAAGAACAGCTAGAAGAGGAAATGCTTTTAGTTTGACGGTACCTTACCAGAAAGCCACGGCTAACTATGTGCCAGCAGCCGCGGTAATACATAGGTGGCAAGCGTTATCCGGATTTATTGGGCGTATAGGGTGCGTAGGCGGTTGATTAAGTTTGAGGTTAAAGCCCGGAGCTCAACTCCGGTTCGCCTTGAAAACTGATTAACTAGAATACAGGAGAGGTAGATGGAATTCCATGTGTAGCGGTGAAATGCGTAGATATATGGAGGAACACCAGTGGCGTAGGCGGTTTACTGGCCTGTAATTGACGCTGAGGCACGAAAGCGTGGGGAGCAAATAGGATTAGATACCCTAGTAGTCCACGCCGTAAACGTTGAGTACTAAGTGTCGGCAATTGTCGGTGCTGCAGCTAACGCATTAAGTACTCCGCCTGAGTAGTATGCTCGCAAGAGTGAAACTCAAAGGAATTGACGGGGACCCGCACAAGTGGTGGAGCATGTGGTTTAATTCGAAGCAACGCGAAGAACCTTACCAGGGCTTGACATCCAGTGCAAAGCTACAGAGATGTAGTGGAGGCCAACATTGAGACAGGTGGTGCATGGTTGTCGTCAGCTCGTGCCGTGAGGTGTTGGGTTAAGTCCCGCAACGAGCGCAACCCCTATCATTAGTTACTAACATTCAGTTGAGGACTCTAATGAGACTGCTAGTGTAAGCTAGAGGAAGGTGGGGATGACGTCAAATCATCATGCCCCTTATGTCCTGGGCTACACACGTGCTACAATGGCTGGTACAAAGAGTCGCAATCCCGCGAGGGGGAGCTAATCTCAAAAAGCCAGTCTCAGTTCGGATTGAAGTCTGCAACTCGACTTCATGAAGCCGGAATCACTAGTAATCGCGAATCAGCAATGTCGCGGTGAATACGTTCTCGGGTCTTGTACACACCGCCCGTCACACCATGAGAGTTGGTAATGCCAGAAGCACGTATCCTAACCGTAAGGAGGGAGCGTACCAAGGTAGGATTAGCGATTAGGGTGAAGTCGTAACAAGGTATCCGTACGGGAACGTGCGGATGGATCACCTCCTTTCTATGGAGTATCATAGTTTAGAGAAAAAAAGCTGAGCGAATCGGTGTAACAGCTTATGAGTATATCTCGTTCTATCTAGTTTTCAGAGATTGTTTTGCGCCAATGCGGCGCAGCAATTTCTGAAAAGAAAATCGTTCTTTGAAAACTGAATATTAGATGAAAAAATAGACATTTAATTTTTCTTACGTTTAACAATAAAACGTAAAAATAGTAACTAAAATTACTAAGAAAAACTAAAATTTCAAAAAAATATAGATTATTTTATAATGCAAAATAGGTCTTTCTTTAAGAAAGTATAGTAAGGGCATATGGTGAATGCCTTGGAAAATGGAGCCGATGAAGGACGCGACTACCTGCGAAAAGCGCCGGGGAGCTGGAAGTAAGCTTTGATCCGACGATGTCCGAATGGGGAAACCTACTATGATTAATCTCATAGTGTCCATAACTGAATACATAGGTTATGTGAAGGGAACCTGGGGAACTGAAACATCTTAGTACCCAGAGGAAAAGAAAACGAATGTGATTCTGTAAGTAGCGGCGAGCGAAAGCGGAACAGGCCAAACCGGTCTTCGGGCCGGGGTTGTAGGACTCTTGTTAGAGTTACAAAGTTAGTGTATAGCAGAAGCTGTTGGGAAGCAGCGGCGTAGAGGGTGATACCCCCGTATGCGAAATGCACTAACCTCGAAAGAGTATCCTGAGTACGGCGGGGCACGTGAAACCCTGTCGGAATCTACCCAGACCACTGGGTAAGCCTAAATACTACCATTTTACCGATAGTGAACCAGTACCGTGAGGGAAAGGTGAAAAGTACCCCGTGAGGGGAGTGAAACAGTTCCTGAAACCATATGCTTACAAGAAGTCAGAGCCCGTTAATGGGTGATGGCGTGCTTTTTGTAGAAAGAGCCGGCGAGTTACGATATCATGCAAGGTTAAGCAGAAGATGCGGAGCCGTAGTGAAAGCGAGCCTTAATAGGGCGTTCAGTATGATGTCGTAGACACGAAACCGGGTGATCTAGCCATGAGCAGGTTGAAGTTAGGGTAAGACCTAATGGAGGACCGAACCAACGTTCGTTGAAAAGACCGTGGATGACTTGTGGCTAGGGGTGAAATTCCAATCGAACCCGGAGATAGCTAGTTCTCCCCGATATATCTTTAAGGATAGCGTCGAGGTTTAGAATTATGGAGGTAGAGCTCTGAATGTATGATGGCCCCACCTAGGGGTACTGATTACAATTAAACTGCGAATGCCATAATTTCATACTCGGCAGTCAGAACATGGGTGATAAGGTCCATGCTCGTGAGGGAAACAGCCCAGATCTACAACTAAGGTCCCTAAATATACGCTAAGTGTGTAAGGATGTGAAGGTGCACAGACAGCTAGGATGTTGGCTCAGAAGCAGCCACCATTTAAAGAGTGCGTAACAGCTCACTAGTCGAGTGCCTTTGCGCCGAAAATGTACCGGGGCTTAAGCGGATTACCGAAGTTTAGGATTTACAGCAATGTAAGTGGTAGGGGAGCGTTCTAATTGCAATGAAGTCAGACTGTGAGGACTGGTGGAGCGATTAGAAGAGATTATGCCGGCATGAGTAACGTTTGGGAGTGAGAATCTCCCATGCCGTTTGACCAAGGTTTCCTGGGCAAGGTTCGTCCACCCAGGGTTAGTCAGGACCTAAGGCGAGGCCGAAAGGCGTAGTCGATGGACAACAGGTTGATATTCCTGTACCACCTAATAAAGTGATGGAGTGACGGAGAAGGATAGTGGATGCCGGCTGTTGGATATGCCGGTCTAAATACAAAGGAGTGTACGTTGGTAAATCCGCGTGCTATAACTCTGAAGTATGATGGGGAGTGAACGCTACGGCTAGTAACGAAGTCCATGACTCCACGCTTCCAAGAAAAGCTTCTAGCGTTAATTTATTAGGTGCCTGTACCTAGAACGAACACACGTGGTCAAGGAGAGAATCCTAAGGCAAGCGAGATAACTATAGCTAAGGAACTCTGCAAAATAACCCCGTAAGTTAGCGAGAAGGGGTGCTCACTTTTAGTGAGCCGCAGTGAAGAGGAAGGGGCAACTGTTTAGCAAAAACACAGCTCTCTGCAAAGTCGTAAGACGAAGTATAGGGGGTGACGCCTGCCCAGTGCCGGAAGGTTAAGAGGAGATGTTAACTTAGGTGAAGCATTGAATTGAAGCCCCGGTGAACGGCGGCCGTAACTATAACGGTCCTAAGGTAGCGAAATTCCTTGTCAGGTAAGTTCTGACCCGCACGAAAGGCGTAATGATCCCTTCGCTGTCTCGGCTATAGACTCGGTGAAATTTTAGTACCAGTGAAGATGCTGGTTACCCGCAACTAGACGGAAAGACCCCGTGGAGCTTTACTATAACTTAATATTGAGTCTTGGTGTAACATGTAGAGGATAGGTGGGAGACGTTGAAGCAGTCACGCTAGTGATTGTGGAGTCATCCTTGGAATACCACCCTTGTTACATTGAGGTTCTAACCTAGACCCGTTATCCGGGTCAGGGACAGTGTTTGGTGGGTAGTTTGACTGGGGCGGTCGCCTCCTAAAAAGTAACGGAGGCGCCCAAAGGTACCCTCAGTACGGTTAGAAATCGTACGCAGAGCGCAAAGGTATAAGGGTGCTTAACTGCGAGACTTACAAGTCGAACAGATGCGAAAGCAGGGCTTAGTGATCCGGCGGTCCCGTGTGGAAGGGCCGTCGCTCAACGGATAAAAGTTACCCCGGGGATAACAGGCTGATCTCCCCCAAGAGTTCACATCGACGGGGAGGTTTGGCACCTCGATGTCGGCTCATCGCATCCTGGAGCTGTAGTCGGTTCCAAGGGTTGGGCTGTTCGCCCATTAAAGCGGTACGCGAGCTGGGTTCAGAACGTCGTGAGACAGTTTGGTCCCTATCTGTTGTGGGCGTAGGAAAATTGAGAAGAGCTGTTCCTAGTACGAGAGGACCGGAATGGACGCACCCCTGGTGCTCCTGTTGTCACGCCAGTGGCACAGCAGGGTAGCTATGTGCGGAAAGGATAATCGCTGAAGGCATCTAAGCGAGAAGCCTCCTTCAAGATGAGTTTTCCCATTCTTCGGAAGTAAGATCCCATGTAGACCACATGGTTGATAGGTTGGGTGTGTAAGCACGGCGACGTGTTCAGCTTACCAATACTAATAGATCGAGAGTCTTTCTAAAGAATACCTAAAACAAATTGCTTTATAAAGTATATATTCATTCTAATGTTCAGTTTTGAGAGAACGATTAGGTTTGCAAAAACCCATCTCTCAAAAAAATTCAGATCTGGTGGCCATAGCACTGAGGTCACACCTGTTCCCATGTCGAACACAGAAGTTAAGATCAGTAACGCCGACGATAGTATAATGCGAAAATAGGAAGCTGCCAGTTCAGAAGTAAAAAAGCTCGACAATTAGTCGGGCTTTTTTATATATATCTTTAAGGAGTTCAAATGGATAATATATTGGAAAAATTTAATCAAAAATTTAATCAAAAATTAAATAGGTTTCGTATTCACGATATAAATTTAAATTGATATTTTGAAGGCCTACCATCAATAATTAATGTAAATAATCTATATTCGATTGTTAATGCAATATTTAAAAGTGAGATGAACAAAGTTGAAGAAGATGACATAAAAAATAAAATTATTTGTCTTAGGAATTGCTTTATCGACAACTTTGACAATAATTTAAAACTTTTAGAGCTATACAAAAATTCTAATGAACATATTATTGATAATTATTTAACTCAATATTATGTGCTTTTGAAAACATTCATAAATGAGTCTTTGTTAGTCTATATTTTTCACAATAAAATACATAGTGATGTAATTTACAAAAATACTTATGTAGATGTTGACGATTTCTATAATATAAAAAAAGCCGAATTGCATCTACAAGTGTTAAAAATAAGAAAAATATTTGTTAGATCTGTTGTTACACTAAGTGAAGAGTTAAGTAAATTAGTTACCGATTTAGATGAATCAATAAATAATCAAAAATCATTAATTAAAAAACTTTTGAAAAAGATTATTTAGTATAATTATTATGCTGTAAAAATAGAAAAGGTGAGACTGTGATTAAAAAATTAGAAGAATTACTTAAAGATTTCAAATTAAAAGTAAATAATATAAAGACAAAAGAACAACTAGAGGAAGTTAAAAAAGAGTATACAGGTAAAGAGTCGCCTTTGAATCTTGTTTTAAACAATCTTAAACAACTTTCTTCGAGTGAAAAAAAAGAAGTAGGCTTATTTGCAAATAAAGTAAAAGCTGAGATATATGAAAAATTAAATGACCTTTTTGAAGAATTCTCGAATTTAGAATTACTAAACTTGCTAGAAAAGGAAAAGGTAGATATTACATTGCCAGGTGTTAGTATAAATCGTGGATCAAAACACCCCTTGAATATAGTTATTGACGAATTAAGTGATATATTTAGTGAAATGGGTTACGAAATGATCAATGGAACTGAATTGGAACTAGATGAGTATTGCTTCCAAAAATTAAACTTACCTATCGGCCATCCCGCTCGTGATATGCAAGATACATTCTACATAGACGAAAAAGTAGTGCTTAGAACACATGCTACTAATATGACAGCTAGACTTTTAACTAAATTATCAAAAAATATTAATAATGAGAAAAATATTGCAGCCATTAGTTACGGAAACGTTTACAGAAGGGATGACGATGATGCAACTCATTCTCATCAATTTATGCAAATTGATGGATTTGCAGTCGGACAAAAAATAAGCTTTGCCAATCTTAAATGAATTTTAGAATATATGTGTAAACGTCTTTTTTCTAATAAAACTCAAATAAGAATGAGACCGAGCTTTTTCCCATTTACCGAACCCTCAATAGAGGTAGATATTAGTTGTGTTAGTTGCGACGGATTAGGGTGTAAAATATGTAAATTTACAGGGTGAATTGAAATTTTAGGAGCAGGTATGATAGCACCTCAAGTATTAATTTTGAATGGGTTGGATCCTAATGAAGTTGGAGGTCTAGCATTTGGTATAGGAATTGAAAGAGTAGCTATGCTTAAATTTGGTATTAAAAATATTAGAGACTTTTACGAAAACGATATTAGATTCTTAAATCAATTCAAGTTTTTCGGAAATTAAAGGAGCAAAAAATGATAATTACAAGAAATTGATTGGAAAACTTTATAGACCTTGTGGGAGTTAAAGATAACGAAATAACTGTTGCATTGAACTCACTTGGTTTTGAAGTTGACTCATACAAGACTTTCAAGGATTTAAATCAAAGACTAATGTTAGGTCATATCGGAAATGTAAG